>JBKKDE010000211.1:0-3438 GCA_046708665.1 Candidatus Zixiibacteriota bacterium
GCCCACGGTGCCCCGCAATTCAAGTGGGATGACCAGAGCTTGCAGTGGTTCACTATTGCTAACAAACACCCCAACGCTACACGCCGACTGCCCCGGCGCAAACGTCTTCGACTCAACTATCACTGAATTGACCGCATCCACAGCAGACGTAGCTGCTACGCCCGTCAGCATGGCAACCAAAGCGATTCGGCCGACGAGGATTGCGTGGCCAAAACTTCTCCCGCACGTGACGATGCGAACCTCCAATTCCTAATAGGTTGCAGTTATGTCGGTTGGCAGTCCTATTACCGACCGGCTGAATCGTTATTCCCGCCAGGAGCTTGTATTTCGAATATACCTCGGACTCGCTGAATTGCGGGGTGCAAATCTGGCTTGCACTGTCGTGCCGGGGTTAGTGGGTCAGCCTGTATTCTGCTCAAGCTTAGCCACTACGATTTCGGACACCTCGTTTGTCAAATTGGCATTATATTTCTCCTGTTTGGCCCCCAAGGGCTACCCACCATTCACGCAGTGAAACATTGCCGTAGGAGAACTCATGAAGCGACTCATACTAGCGGCCGCATGCCTCGTCTGCCTGCTCGCCGAAACCGGTCAGTCAGCCGTCCCCTCCAGCATCACGGTACACGGACGTCTCACCGACGCCGGGGGCAACCCATTGCCGGCCGGCTCGAAGACATTTCAGTTTCGCATCTTTAACGACACTCTCGCTGGCGCGCAGATCTGGCCCGGGGGCGGTGTCCCGGAGCAGCAAGTAATCAGCAGCAATGTGTCAGGACTGTGGGTTGCGCGAGTCGGCGCTGTGAGCCCTCTCGTCGATAATGACTTCGACAATCCAACGCGTTGGTTGCAGATTACTGTCGATGGGACAACCCTGCCACGTGTTCGCATTCTCAGCGAACCTTATGCGTTTCGTACCGGCAGCGTGGACGGTGCCACAGGTGGCGGAATCACATCCAAGGTCTCAATCGGCCCAGGCCACACTAACTCTGGGCTTCACGCGTTCGTTAGCGGAGAGGGGAACACGGTCAGCGGTGACTGGTCAACTGTGGCCGGTGGTAATGCCAACGTCGCCTCTGGATCGGGAGCAACAGTCGGCGGCGGTTTCGGCAACCAGGCGACCGGCAACGGTTCAACTGTGACCGGGGGTGGATCTGGATCGATTGAGTTTAACACAGCGAGTGGAATCAATTCAACGATCGGAGGTGGAGCAGGGAATCGTGCGGCTGGTCTCCACTCAACTGTGTCGGGAGGGCAAGGAGATAGTGCGCTCGGTGACTATTCGTCAGTTGGAGGCGGGATTCGCAACAAGTGTACCGACATCTATGCGACAGTTGCTGGCGGAAGGGAGAACCATGCCTCCAACGACTACGCGACCATCGGCGGCGGATATCGAAACACCGCGGCATTCTCTAGTACTGTTGGAGGCGGTCAATCAAACGAAGCAACTGCCGTCAATGGCGCAACGATCGGAGGCGGTACAAGCAATTCTGCAAGCGGATCCTTCTCGGTGATCGGGGGAGGTTATAACAATCGCACGTATGGGACGTCATCAGTCATCAGCGGAGGCGGCAGTGGTCAGGAAGTCGATTCCAATGTTGCGCGCGGCCTTGGCGCGATGATCCCTGGCGGGACACGTAACCGCGCCAACGGGAATTTTTCCTTTGCCGGCGGCCGGCGAGCTCATGCTCTGCATCACGGCACATTCATTTGGGCGGATTCAACCGACGCCGACTTTGTTTCTACGGGAGATGACCAATTCCTCATACGCGCCTCTGGCGGAGTGGGCATCGGCACCAACAATCCTGATGTACTGTTCCATGTTCAAGACGGAAGCGCAGGCACCGTTACTGGAAATAACAATTCCGCGGCCGTGTTCGAGCGCAATGAAGAATGTTGGCTTCACCTTCTCTCGCCTGATACCACGGTGCGGGGAATTCTCTTCGGCAGCCCCGCCAACGCGCTGATGGGCAGCATTCGCTTCAACCCGAGAGGTGGGGGAGAGGAAAAGGGCTACGAGATTCGTGGTCGCAACAACAACATCCTCGTGGAGATTGATTCTCTGGGCAATCTCCACGCTCGGGGGAACTTGACAGCCGTCGGGACATGTTGCGCCTCTGATGAGCGACTCAAGCACAACATCCGGTCGCTTGCCGGTGGGTTGGACAAAATCACGTGCCTGCGTGGTGTTTCCTATGAGTGGAAGCCCGACGAGACGGGCGAACGGATCTTTCCCTCCGGTGAGCAAATTGGGCTGATCGCACAGGAAGTGCAGAAAGTCGTCCCACAGGCGGTTAACGAAGACGAAGATGGCTATCTCGCCGTCGACTACACACGTCTGGTGCCGCTTCTCATTGAGGGTATGAAGGAGCAGCAGCTCACGATTGAAGAGCTCAAGGAGCGCCTCGCCCGACTCGAAAGCCGACCGTAAACACGATCTCAGACGGTATTTTGGCCACCGGGAACCACCTCCCGGTGGCCATTTCTATAGGATTATTTTTGGCCGGAATTGTTATATTTCCGCTATCTGTACCCGTCCGAACAGGCGGTTCGCATCTTCTCGTCATACCTCGTCTTCAACAGGACTGTCAAAGGAGAGATTCACATGCGCTTGTTACTCTTGGTCGTACTGATTTGCGCGTTCACGCGCGTCGAAGCAGTTGCTGCAGTCCCCACAAGCATCACCGTGCAGGGCAAACTCACCGACGCATCCGGTGTTCCGCTCAGCGGCGGAATCAAGCAGTTCACCTTCAAGATATTCAATGCCGCCTCTGGCGGCGCAGAAATCTGGCCGAACGGCCCGGGAGAGTTGCAGTTCATCGTCAGCGATGCCAACGGACTTTGGAGCGGCAATGTGGGAGCAAATGTGCCGCTCAATGATCCCGTGTTCGCGGATACAATCCGCTGGCTCGAAATCACAGTGACCGATGGAATCATGGCACCTGTCACTCTGCCACGAATCCGCCTGGTGACTGGTCCGTATGCATTCCGTGTCGCCACGGTCGACGGCGCCTCCGGCGGATCGATTACAAGCAAAGTCGCAATTGGTCCCGGCACCACCAACACCGGTGTGAACGCGTTTGCCGCCGGAGAAAGCAACACGGCAAGCGGCAACTGGTCTGCGATTCCTGGTGGCATCGGAAATACTGCCGATGACACCGGTTCGGTTGTCTCCGGTGGCGGACGCAACGTTGCCAGAGGGAAGTACGCAACCGTTGGAGGAGGCGGAGGGACAAATCCCATAGATTCGAACAGCGCGTCAGCCACGCTGACAACAATATCCGGAGGATCCCGTAATGTCGCATCTCAGCAAGGTGCCTCTGTCGGGGGAGGGTTCAACAACCGTGCCACACAGAACGGCGCCACGATTGCCGGCGGGAGCCAAAACGTTGCATCTGGAAGCGCCGCAAGCATAGGAGGCGGGCAGCACAACACGGCGGA
>JBKKDE010000212.1:0-5194 GCA_046708665.1 Candidatus Zixiibacteriota bacterium
CCCGACGACGACGAGGAGCAGGCTCGCGAGAACGCTCGCCCTCCATCGACGCGTGATTGGTCGTGGCCTCAGACAATCCGAAAATAGTCAACCAGCGTGCACCGACGCGGCCGGGTGAATGTCGACGCCTTCGTCAAGCCCTCGCCGGAGGTACCGGCGATCGACATCGTGGTGTACCCCTCGCCGCCGAAGCCCAGGCCGGCCATATTGGGGCCGTTCTTGACGAAGATGTTTCCGTTGCAATGCTGGGCCATTGCAGAGAGATGGGTGATATTGGTCGAGTGCATGACGAATGTGTGGCGGTAGCCATGCTCGGCGATCACGGCCCGTTCCATCGCTTCTTCAAATGTCCGGCAGCGGACGAGAGGGATGATGGGGAGGAGCTGCTCGGCCATGACCAACGGGTGGTCCCAATCAACTTCCATGAATCCCAGTTTGGCCTTTTCTGCACCTCGCACACCGGCATCGTTCAGAATCACCTCGAGATCCCTACCTACATACTTCTTATTGATCCGAACATGACGATGCCCTTTGCCAGATTTATCTTCTTCGACAAGCAATTTCAGTACACGGTCGATCTCGGCGCCATGTATCTCGTATGCGCCGTTGGCGCTCATCTCTCTTTTTAGCAAATCGGCGACCTTGTCGACAACGAATATCTCCTTCTCATCGGTGCAGAGGATGTTGTTGTCGAACGATGCACCTGTGACAATGTCTTTGGCCGTTTTCGGAAAGACCGCAGTTTCATCAACGACCACAGGCGGGTTCCCCGGCCCGGCGCAGATTGCGCGCTTCCCGGAGGTCATGGCCAACCGGACTACAGGCATTCCACCGGTGACAAGCAGAAGGTCGATACCGCGATGCTGCATCATCCCAACTGCGGACTCCTGAGTCGGGTCGGCAATGACGGTTATGAGGTTTCCCGGACCGCCAGCCTGCAGCACCGCGTCATTTAGAGCAGAGGCAGCGGCCGTGCAAACACCCTTCGCTGCCGGATGTGGATTGAACACGCAGGCATTGCCCGCAGACACGATTGAAATGGCGTTGTTGATCACCGTCGCTGCCGGATTGGTCGATGGTGTGATGACCCCGACCACTCCGTACGGGGCAGGTTCAACGATCGTCAGGCCGTTGTCGCCGGATGTAGATTCTGTTCTTAGATCGGCCGGTCCGGGGGTCTTGCGAGCGCAGAGAAGATTCTTTTGGTACTTGTCCTGGGCGCGCCCAAGCCCGGTCTCTTCCATAGCCATGTGCGCCCATAGCTCAGCAGACTGGGTCGCACATTCACGCATGCGCCGGATGATCTCAAACCGCTTGGCCATTCCAAGGTTGAGCAGGTCGCGCTGAGCACGCGAAGCGGCCTCGACGGCCTGATCCAACGACGCAAAGGCACTTCGGTCGTACTGCGGTTCAGCAGATCGCTTGATGGTGATCTGGGCTTGCTGTTTGAATTCAGGCGTACGGAGTTCTAAAAGTACTTTCTCAACAATTGCGGATATTTCGTTGTCATTCAGTGGCATGTAGGCAGCGCCGTCCTTGAAGTAACACTCTAAATGAGTTGGGGCGTTTGTGTCCCACACGCCCCACAAGCTACTTACCGAACAGACCCTGAGTTCAGCGCACGACCCTCCACTGCGATGAAGCGACAGGGCCTCAATTCACAGTCCCCGTCCTGGGAACTGCCAAAACTCTATTGTTCGCCGCCGGGGAGCTTGGTCGGGAAAATGTCGTGTACATTCCCGTGCGGACGCGGAATGACATGCACCGCGACCACCTCGCCGACTTTGGCTGCTGCCGCAGCCCCAGCGTCGGTGGCAGCCTTACAGGCTGCAACATCGCCGCGCACCATGGCGGTCACGAAGCCACCGCCGATTTTCTCATAACCAACCAGTGTTACCTTGGCGGCCTTCACCATGGCATCGGACGCCTCAATTAGGGCAACCAGTCCCTTGGTTTCGATCATTCCCAACGCTTCCATAAGTTGGCCTCCGGCCACTGCCGAGATGTCGCGTGAAACTGCAACTCGTTGAGAACCCCCGTCCCAACGTGGGCAAATTGTAGACCGCTCCACCGAGGGTGTCAACACCCAAAAGCATGCGATACCGAAAAACCATCAAAGGCCCGTTCCAAACGGGACTAGCGCCGAGTCAGAATTGAGGTTGGCGACATTCGATATTGTGTCATCCTGCGGACTCCCGCTTATTAGAAGTTTGCCAAGAGGCAGGATGTCGCGCCTCGGAGGGGCAATGCGGTAAATCATGGCTAAGATGCTTAAGGTACTGGTGGTCGGCGGCGGCGGGCGTGAGCACGCCCTCTGCTGGGCAATTTCGAAATCGCCGCAGGTTCAGCAGATTTTCTGCACTCCTGGCAACGCGGGGATCGCTGAACTCGCGACCATTCCGTCGATCCCGGACAAGTCAAATGCCGGGCTCGTTCAATTCGCACGGAGCGAGCGTATCGACTTGACGATCGTCGGTCCCGAGCAGCCACTTGCCGATGGGTTGGTCGATGACTTCAAGGAGGCCGGACTGAGAGTTTTCGGACCGACCAAAGCCGCAGCGCAGCTCGAGTCATCAAAGGCATATTCCAAGGAGTTCATGCGTCGGCACGCCATCCCGACCGCGCCGTTCCAGGTGTTTGATTCCAGCGAAGAAGCGATCAAGTTCATCAATGGAGCCGACGGTCCACTTGTGGTCAAGGCGGATGGACTGGCAGCAGGCAAGGGAGTGGTCGTTTGCCGGAACCGTGAAGAAGCGCACAACGCGGTAAAGACCATGATGGTCGAACGCCTCTTCGGCGCGGCCGGCGACAGGATCATTATTGAGCGCGGACTCGAAGGCGAAGAGCTAAGCGTGATGGCATTCGCCGATGGAACGCGTGCTGTGGCGATGATCCCCGCGCGCGATTACAAGCGGCTCGAAGATGGCGACAAAGGACCGAACACTGGCGGTATGGGGGCATACTCCCCGGCCCGAACGGTCGAGGATGATGTTCTCGAGGAAATCAGCGAACGCATTCTGAACCGTGCGATCGAAGGAATGCGTAGTGATGGGATACCATACTCCGGCATTTTATACGCCGGGATCATGATGACCGACGCGGGCCCCAAGGTGCTCGAATTCAACTGCCGATTCGGCGATCCGGAGACGCAGGTCGTTTTGCCCCTATTGAAGACGGACATCATCGATGTGATTGGCGCCGCGCTGGCCGGTCAATTGAACATGGAGCCATTGGAGTGGAGTGAAGAGTACTGCTCCGGAGTTGTGCTCACGGCGCGTGGCTACCCGGGGCGGTACGAGGGCGGTGTGCCGATCGATGGCAACACGGCGACCGAGCAGGGGAACATTTTCTGCTTCCACGGCGGAACATCGCGTGAGAGCGGCGGGAAACTAATGTCGTCGGGCGGCCGCATTCTGGGAGTTTTTTCGCGATCCTCGACACATGAAGGAGCGGTCGCATCCGCGTACGCCGCGATTGATCGCATTCGTATCAAGGGCGCCCATTATCGGCGCGATATCGGCCTGCGGGCCAAGCGTATTATGCGTCCACGGCGATTGGAGACAGGACCAAGACGATGACACCAAAAGTTCTGATACTGATTGGCTCCGAATCGGATCGTGCAACGATGGAGAAGACTGTAAAGACTCTCGACGAATTCGGTATTCCGTCGCACCTGGAAGTCGCGTCCGCGCATCGGACTCCGGCGAAAGTGGCCACTCTGGTGCGGGAGGGCGAAAAGAATGGCGTCCAAGTCTTTGTCGCTGCTGCGGGAATGGCGGCGCATCTGGCCGGCGCGGTAGCCGCAAACACAATCCGGCCCGTCATCGGAGTCCCGCTCTCGGGGTCGGCGCTCAACGGGATGGACTCGCTTTTGTCGACTGTCCAGATGCCAAAGGGTATCCCAGTTGCCACGGTTGCCATTGGTGACCACGGGGCGATCAATGCCGGGTTTTTGGCGGCGCAGATCATCGCAATGGGTGATCCGGGTGTGGCGGCAAAGCTTCGGGAGCGTCGGGAGAATCAATAATGTTGCGGAACGACAACTCAGTTTCGTTGTTTAATACTGCGAACCCGGAAATGAGGAGGATTGGTTGATGCGTATTAGACTCTCGACTCTACTTGCTGCCTTCGGACTAATCAGCGGCGTCTTCGCCGCGGCGGCTTTTTCCGCCGAGCCGACAGAAGAGGCCAAGAAGTCGTTCAATGCCGCCATTGAGGCCGTGAAGGCGGGCAACAATGCCGCTGCAATCACCGCGTACGAGGAAGCAGTCAAGGCCTCGCCCGACTACTTGCAAGCGCACATCAATGTTGGCGCACTGTATTACGAGGCGGGCAAGCTGACCGAGGCCGCCAGCCATCTTCAGGAGGCCGTAAAGCTCGATTCCATGAGCGCTGACGCGTTCAAGAATCTAGGGCTGGTGCACACGCAGGCGGGCAAGTTCGATGCGGCCACAGCAGCGTTTACTCGTGTCGCTGTGCTCGATCCGAAATCCGCTGCGTCTGGATGGTCAGCGTTAGGCGCCGCAAAAAAGAAGAAGGGCGACACCGCCGGGGCGAAAGCGGCCTACGAGCTGGCGCTAAAGGCAGACCCCGACGATTCGAAGACACTGTACAACTTGGGCAATATCCACAAGGACGCCCAACAGTTTGAGGAAGCCATCGCCACGTACAAAAAGGCCATCGCCGCAAATCCGAAGTACACCGAGGCCTACTACAACCTTGCGATTTCTTCCCACTCGCTCGACATGGACAATTGCGTCGCTGATTACGAAGCATTCTTGAAGGCGGCTGGGACATCGAGCAAGTGGAAGTCCAAAGTTACCGAGGTGCAGGGCATTGTGAAGCAGATCAAAGAATACCTCGCGACCAAAGGTGAGTAATTGCACAAGCCGACAACTATCGAGGGGCGGATCAAGCGATCCGCCCTTTTTTTTGCAGCCGGGGGCTCGTCGCGAGAACCCTTATGTATCGTCGTTGTCAGAATCCATTGTGGCGCGTATGTTCGAGCGTCGTGCCGCCGGACCAGGCGGGCGACAATGACCGCATGAGCACACGGACCACATCAGGCATCACCGCCAGAGGCGAGCGTTGTCTGCGCGTGAGCTTTTTCGCGAATGTATTCTTGGTCGCGGGGAAGCTCTCCGGCGGCAGCGTCGGGAATTCACACGCGCTCATAGCCGATGGATTCAACGCG
>JBKKDE010000213.1:0-12944 GCA_046708665.1 Candidatus Zixiibacteriota bacterium
GCTCGCATCCGGAGATCTGTCGTTTGCAGCGGCGAAATGCTACGACCTCGAAGTGTACGCGGCAGGTATCGATGGCTGGCTTGAGGTGTCATCTTGCTCCAACTTTGAGGATTTCCAGTCGCGAAGAATGGATCTGCGCGTCCGGCCCACCGGTGGTGGAAAAGTGTATTTCCCCCACACCTTGAACGGTTCAGCGCTCGCCCTACCCCGAACGATGATTGCGATCATGGAGAATTGCCAAACGGAGCGCGGCACGATCACGATCCCGCAGGTTCTTCGTCCCTACTTGGGTGGCCAATCTGAAATTGGATGAAACTTCCGGTGAGTTACCGGGGAAATTGCCGCACGTGAAGCGCCGTGTCTCGCGATTGATCCATGATCGGGCTGGATACTCGGGCCTGCCGCTTGCCTTCAAGGGATTGATGATTCTCGGATTGGCGGCTATTGCTGCCATCCTGATCTACAGCACACAAACGATGGTCGGCAAGTTGAAGAGCTCCGAGGCCCGTCTCGCGAACGCATACGCCGGTCACTGGAAGCGCGCGGCCGAAACGTCTGATCCCGCCGAAATCGCCTATCTGTTTGACCAAATAATCAGCAAAGGCGACTTTCCGATTGTTGTCGCTGACCCCGACGATCAACCGCTGTACTGGCGTAGTCTTCCTGGGCTAACGGATGAAGACACGTCCAAGGCCGCCCGGTCCGAGGTTGTCGAACTCATGCGGCGTATGGGGCGCGTGTATCCGCCCGTACCGATCCGGTATGAAGGCCATCTACTGTACAATCTGTACTACGGAAACGTGGCGCTGGTTGACCAAGTGGAACGGCTCCCCTACATCGGCGTGGCGGTCATGGTTCTGTTCCTTCTCATCGCATACATCGGGTTCCGCAATATCAAGCGTGCCGAGCAGCGTTATATCTGGGTCGGGATGGCCAAGGAGACGGCACATCAGCTTGGCACACCGTTGATGTCGCTCATGGGGTGGCTCGAACGCCTGGAAGGGTATTCGGATGTCGAGGAGGCGAAGAGCTTCGACCCTGCACAATTGCAGGAGACCGTCGGCTATATGCGCGCGGACATTGTCCGGCTGAACCGCGTAGCTCAGCGATTCAGTCAAATTGGCTCCGAACCTACTCGCAAGGATCAATCGGTCGAAGTGGTAGTGCGCGAGGTCGTCGGATACTTTCGGACCCGGCTCCCACACAGTGGACGCGGCGTGTCGCTCCTGGATGAGTACCAACCGGCGCCTGATGTCCCGATCAATGCTGAGTTGGTTGCCTGGGTACTTGAAAATCTTATCAAGAATGCGCTCGATTCGGTGGATCCAAAGACTGGCCGAGTGGAAGTAACAGTTGGGCCAGATCCTGTCTCCGGGGTTAAAGTCACTGTGACGGATAATGGCAAAGGCATCACGCCCAAGCAGGCGAGCAAGATTTTCCAGGCGGGCTTCACCACAAAGAAGCGTGGATGGGGGCTTGGATTGACCTTGGCCCGACGCATCGTCATGGAGTATCACGACGGCGACTTATACCTTGACTCATCCATTCCCAATCTGGCGACCAGATTTGTGCTTCATTTACCTTCGGCGAAGGATTGATGCCGGTCTTGGCTAAACGACTCTACAGGGAGCACAATGCCACCTGCTGCTAAACATATACTCTGGGTTGATGATGAAATAGAGCTGCTCAAGCCCCACTTCATATTGCTCAAGGAGCGCGGCTACGAAGTCACCGGCGTGCACTCCGGCGAGGATGCTCTGGAGCAGGTGCGTGCGCGCCGTTTCGATCTCGTGCTTCTCGACGAACAGATGCCGGGCCGCGATGGACTCAGTACGTTGGTGGAGCTAAAGTCCATCGATCCAAATTTGCCTGTAGTGATGGTCACTAAGAGTGAGGAAGATCGTCTCATGGATGAGGCGATCGGCAAGAAGATCGATGACTACTTGACCAAGCCAGTAAACCCATCTCAGGTGTTGTTGATCGTTAAGAAGCACCTCGAGAAGCGGAAAATCCAAACCGAGCACCTGGCAAAGCAATATGTCGAAGACTTCCGTCGGCTGCAGGACGAATTGTCGGGCGCAGTTCACTGGTCGCAGTGGCTTGAAGCCCATCACACAATGTCACGCTGGGACATTGAACTCGATCGGTTCCCGTCGCTCGGGCTCGACGAAACCCACAAAGAACGCAAACGCGAACTCAACGCCGAGTTCGGGAAGTGGGTCGAACACGAGTATCCACGGTGGCTCGCAAAGCTTGATGATCCGGATCGTCCCCCGCTCTCGACGGACGTAGTCCAGCGTTGGCTCGCCCCGCATCTGCGCGAAGGGAAGAAGGTGTACTTCTTTGTCATCGACTGCATGCGGCTTGATCACTGGATCAACGTCGAACCCGAATTGGCTGAAGCGTTTCACATCGATCGCGAGCACTATTTCGCCACTCTGCCGTCGGCGACACCATTCTCGCGCAATTCAATCTTCTCTGGGCTCTTTGCCGATGAAATTCAACGGCTCTATCCAGAGTTGTGGCAAATTGGCGACAAGGATGAGTTCTCGCGCAACCGGCTCGAACGTCAACTGCTCGACCAGCAACTGGCGCGTCTTGGCGTGCGTTTACCGGGCGAAGCGAAGTACATCAAAGTTCTCGACTACGCCGAAGGTGACAATTTGGCGAAGAAATTTTCATCGTACAAACAGACACCACTGTTGTCTGTCGTATACAATTTTATCGATCACATTTCGCATGGACGGTCCGAAGATGAAATCCTACACGAGCTGGCGGTGGACGACGCCGCGTTTCGCGGACTTATGAAGACGTGGTTCGTCAACTCATCATGGTCAAAAGTCCTGCGCAAGATTGCCCGTGACCCCAATGCGGTCTGCATCATCACGACCGACCACGGCAGCATCATGGGTACGCGCGGCAGTGTGGCCCACGGGCGGCGCGACACATCGGCCAGTTTGCGCTACAAATTTGGCGATAATCTCAATGCGGATCCGAAGGAAGCCGTGATTGTCCCCGACCCCAAGACGTGGCGGTTGCCACGGTTCACCATGAGCACGTCGTACCTCCTCGCTAAAGAGGACTTCTTCTTCGTGTACCCGTCAAATTTCAACGAGTATCAACGCAAGTTCGCCAACACCTTTCAGCACGGCGGCATCTCCATGGCGGAGATGGTACTCCCTGTGGTAACCTTGCGCCCAAAGTGATGAGTCGCGCCCCATATCACGCGTTGCTCCCCTACGAGCGTCACGCGCTCTGCGCATCGGTCGACTCCACCGAACGTCTCGCCGCATTCTTCGCAGTCCACCTGGCCCCCGAATCGTTTGTCGCCCTCTCGGGGCCGCTTGGGGCAGGCAAATCGGTCATCGCACGAGCCATCGGCGCCGCTTGGGGCATTGTCGAACCGATGCCGTCACCGACGTACACGATCATGGCGGTTCACCAGGGACGGATACCGATCTATCACATGGATTTGTACCGACTCGCGTCCGTTGATGAACTCGAATTTGCCGGACTTCGCTCTTATTTCCAAAGTGATGGAGTCTGCCTCGTCGAATGGGCCGAACGAGCGCGCGGGGCGTGGCCACGCTCAGGTTGGACAATCCAGGTTCAGATGACAGGCGATACGCAGCGTAGGATCGTAATCGCGCCATTTGGGACGCGATCTTGAGGACTCTCGCCTTCGATACGACCGGTCCCGCCCTCACAGTAGGCGTCGCACAGGACCTGCGCGCGATCGGTCGCAAAGATTCCGTCGCTGACCGGAACAGAGGCAATGTACTGGACCAGTTGATCGATGCGCTCTTGAGCGAGGTTGGATGGAGCCGAAGTGATGTCGAAGGTATCGGATTGACGACCGGGCCCGGTTCGCTGACAGCCACACGTCTCGGCTGGGCGACAGCTGCCGGTTGGGCGCAATCAGCGGGAATTCCGCTGATAGGGTGGACTGTTCCGGATGCGCATCGCCGGAGTCTGACCGAGAGCGCGTCCGGTGCGATGTGTTGCATCCACTATCGAGGTGACACATTTCTCATCTACGACCTCAGTCGCTCGGGCACAGCACCGGCGGTCGTCTATCTCGCCGGCGATGCCTATGCAAGTACCCCGCCCGCGTTCGTGACAGGACCGGGCATTATCGGACACAGAGATTCATGGGTGGCGTATTGCGGACCACAAACTCGTGTCGCGTCGGAACCTAGCGCAATCATCGGCGGCGATACACTCGCCATTTGGGCCGCCGAAGATTTGATGAAAGGGATATCGTTGGAGCTCGTGAACTCTCCGCTTGAGTATGGTCTTCCGCCGGACTTCAAGAAACTTGCTTCGGCATGACGCCCGCACACTCAATTCGGCCGATGGCCCTGACAGATGTCGATTCGGTTGCGGCGATCGAGAAGTCGGTCTTTTCGGATCCGTGGCCCAAGAGCGCATTCCGAGAACTGTTGGGCGAAGGCAATCGCATTAACTATGTGTCGATAACCAATGGTGACACGATCTCCGGGTACATCCTGGCACAGCTTGCCGCAGACGAATTGCAGATTCAGAACATCGCCGTCGCGCCAGAATTCCGCCGCCAACATCTGGGAGCGGGGTTGTTGCGCAGGGCCGAAGCGCAGGGTATTGCATTGGGCGCGCTGTGCTCGGTGTTGGACGTACGTACCACCAACGAGGCCGCGTTGGGCTTGTATCTCAGTTTCGGGTATCGTATGATTGGACGCCGGAAGAACTACTACCACCAGCCACCCTGTGACGCTCTGGTGCTCTTCCGACGATTGGATCGGGGAGACGCAATCAACCCGGACGAGGAGCCGAACGATGGAATGGTTCCGTAAAGCGAAAGCCGGTCTAACTGGCAAAGACAAACGCGAAATCCCCGATGGTCTTTGGACCAAGTGCGGCGGCTGCGGCGAAATCATCTACGCGCGCGAGTTGGAGCGACTTTCCTGGGTATGCCCTTCGTGTGATTACCACTTTCGCATCCGCCACTCCGACTATATTCGGCTGCTGCTCGATGACGGTGTTCTTGAGGAATACGACCGTGGCTTGGTCTCGCGCGACCCTCTGAAATTTCGCGATAAGAAGCGCTACCCCGATCGCATCGCCGACTCGCAGAAGAAGACGGGTCTCGCCGATGCGATTGTCTGCGGCATCGGCAAAATCGGAGGGCGAACTGTGTCGTTTGGTGTGATGGAGTTCGCATTCATCGGCGGGAGCATGGGATCGGTCGTCGGCGAAAAGGTCGCCCGCGCCATCGAACGCGCTCTCGTGAAGCAGATCCCCTTGGTACTGGTCTGCTGCTCCGGGGGAGCACGCATGCAGGAAGGGATACTCTCACTCTTTCAGATGGCCAAGACCAGTTTCCTTCTGGCAGAATTGCATGAAGCGAAGATTCCGTACATCACGATTCTCACCAACCCGACCACTGCGGGCGTCATGGCCTCGTATGCATCCCTCGGTGATGTAATCATCGCCGAGCCACGCGCTCAACTCGGTTTCGCCGGACCGCGTGTCATCAAAGACACCATTCGCCAAGAACTGCCCGAGGGCTTTCAAAGCTCCGAATTTTTCCTTGAGCACGGTTTCCTCGATAAGATCGTGAAGCGGAACAATCTGCGTCCGACTGTGCAGTCGCTCCTCACCTTCTTCTGTGGCCCCGGCTCAGGAGTGGCGGATCGCACGGCCCTGACGATCCCCTTGCCTGTGGCCGAGAGCACAGAGGCGCGTTGAGTTCCACCCTGTGACTTCCCCGGCAGTACCATCCACTCTGACCTACAGCGAGGCACGTGCCCGCTTGTATTCCCTCGAACATTGGGGGATCAAGCTCGGGCTCGACAACATTCGTGAATTCTGCGCGACTCTCGGGGATCCACAATCGCGATTCTTATCGATTCACGTAGCTGGGACAAACGGTAAGGGGTCGACCAGCGCCTACTTGGATTCCATCCTGCGGGCGGCGGGGTACAGAGTCGGACGCTACACGTCGCCGCACTTGCGGGACTTTCGCGAACGCATCCACATCAATGGTTCCCCGGTATCCGCAAAGTGGGTAGCTGACTTCGTGGCTGCGAAATGGGATCGGATCGTGCAGAAGCAGTTCTCGTACTTTGAAGTGACCACCGCACTGGCGTTTCACGCGTTTGCCCGGGCCAAAGTCGATCTCGCAATCATCGAAGTTGGCCTTGGTGGCCGGTTTGATGCAACAAACGTAATCGATCCTATGGTTTGTGTCATCACGCGCATCGCCCGAGACCACGAGCATGTTCTGGGTCACACTGCATCAGAGATAGCATTCGAGAAAGCCGGGATAATCAAGCCAGGGGTGCCGGTCGTGATCGGTCCTCTCGTCGATGACGCCGAGTCGCGAATTCGCGAAATTGCCGAGGAACGGTACGCGCCAATATGGTCTGCGTTCGAGTTACTTTCGGCATCCGACTTCATGGACTCCATCGCGTCCAACCAACCCTCACTCAGAGCGCCGCTCGTCGGGGCGCACCAGTTGACGAATCTTGCGACGGCACTCGCTACAGTTGGGGTCGTGGCATCGTCAGGTGTCGAGGTCTCTGCACTCAATCTGACTTCCGGAGTTGCAAATACTCGGTGGCCAGCACGTTTTCAAATCGCGAAAGGCAGCCGCACGGTGGTCTACGATGCCGGGCACAACCCCGATGGCGCCAGCGCGATTGTCGCAACGTGGAAGAAGGCGTTGCGTGGCAGACCGTGCGTGTGTGTGTTCAATACAAGACCAGATAAGAATCACTTGGAGATGTTCGCCAAACTGTCAGAAATTGTGTCAAGCTGGGTCTTCTGTCCAATGCCCGACTCTCCACACATTGGCCGGGATGACCTCCTCGATTTGGCATCCCAGCACCACCAGACGGCGGTTTGGTGCGACACGCCCACCGACGCCATGAGGGCGTCATATCGCCAAGCGGGCAGGGGAGATGCAATTCTGGTCACGGGGTCGCATTATCTGGTTGGCGCAGTAATTCCGCAGCGGCTGATGGCGGCTCCACGTGGGCGGCAGACCACGGATTCCGTCACTTGGCCCCAACTCCTTGCGGCCTCGCAAGATCGCGGCACGGCATTTTGACCGGAAGACCACATTATTAGTGATGCGCGGGGAACGAACCGCCGATCTTACTGTTACGAGTCAGACGGCGCTAAAGAATGGTTGACTGGGCAAGGCGCCACGTATAATCTCGCCCGGTACCCAAACACCAAGGAGCTGAACTGACATGAACCATCCCGTAGAAGTCACCGATGCGACATTCCAAGCTGAAGTTCTCGATTCCAACGTTCCGGTTCTCGTGGACTTTTGGGCCGAGTGGTGTGGGCCATGCAAAATGATCGCGCCGGTTGTTGCCGAGATTGCGACCGACTACGATGGCCGTCTCAAGGTCGCCAAAGTCGACGTTGATAAGAACAACGGCATCGCCATGCAGTACCGGATCATGAGCATCCCCAGCTTGCTGTTTTTCAAGGGCGGCCAAAAGGTCGATCAGGTCATCGGCGCAGTGCCGAAACAGAGTCTTGTAAATAAGATTGAGACCATCCTTAACTGATCAGCTCCACGGCTGACGAACTATCGCGCGGCGGTCGGGGAAGTTCCCCGGCTGCCGCGATGTGTTTTGGCTTTGAGAATTCATGCAGAGATGATCGAACAGATTCCCCGTCGACGCGTACCACTCTTGACTGTAACCCGAACACGATCGGACCGATAAGACCTTTGAGGATACATTAACAAAGATGAGTTCGTACCGACCACAAGAATGGCAGCCGGAAGAGACAGCGCCGGCACCGCAGATGTCAATGCCGCCAGCTATCAAGGTACTGCTCATCCTGAACGGTTCAGTCTTTGCACTTCAGGTGCTGCTAGGGGCATTTACCAACTTTTCGTTCGTTCGATATGGAGGCCTTTCTCCCTTGATGGTTGCCAACGGGGCGGTTTGGCAACTTGTGACCTACATGTTTCTCCATGGCGACTTCCTCCACATTCTACTAAACATGTTGGCACTCTGGATGTTTGGTCGGGATCTGGAATATGGATGGGGCACCAAGGAGTTCATTCGGTATTACTTCGTTTGCGGCGTAGGAGCCGCCATTTTTTCTCTCGTGTTTCTATGGAACAGCCCAAGCGTAATTATCGGAGCTTCCGGTGCTGTATTCGGAGTTCTCCTGGCATACGCGATGGCATATCCAAACCGCGAGATCATTTTCATCATTTTTCCGATCAAAGCAAAATACCTCGTGTTGTTCTTGGGCGGAGCCACCCTGATTACCACGATCACGAGCGCGAAGACCGGAGTGACAGACGGTGTGGCTCACTTGACGCATTTGGGCGGACTCGCGATTGGGTTTTTCTATCTGAAATTCTCAGACACGCGCTTTCTATTTCCGAGGCCGCTCGCATGGCTCGGTCGTTGGCGTGCTCAACGTAAGGGGCGCGAACTTCGCCGCCGCTTCGACGAGCACCGTGAACTCATGGAGGAAGTCGACCGCATTCTCGACCGCATCAACCAAGTTGGTTATGAGGGGCTGACACCGGAGGAACGCGATTCTCTCGAGCGCGCCTCCAAACGTCTCTCAACCGAACCACAGAAATAGTCCGGTCAAAGGCGCAACAAAACGGTTGCGCAGTCCTTGCTGCCAGTGCACCCTGGTTTGCTACGGCACGGGCAAAGAGATGAAAAACTGGCCGGAACTCAGATCAGGTCTCAGTGGTATCTTAGGCATGGTCCAACCATTGGGCCGACCTCCGATGAATCGCATGATCCTCAAATCGACCTTGCTGCTTCTGGCCATGCTTGTCGCACTGACTGGAATTGTGCCGGCAGGACTCGGCGACCCGCAGGAAGACCCCTTCAGTGCCGTGTCAGGACCGATCCTCACCACGCTCAGTTATGTGTCGCGGGATACGGTTCGCGCCGGAGACACTCTCTGGCTGGCTGTGCAAATCAACCTCGCGCCAACTTGGCATGTAAATTCCGCGCGTCCCCGCGAAGACTACCTCATTCCCACGCGACTGGAATTTGTGGCACCTACGGGCTTCAGATCCGCAGGCGCAATCGTGTACCCACCCGGGCACAATGTGGTCCTGATCGGTGACACGATGTCGGTCTACGAAACCGGTGCGAAGATTCTGTTCCCGTTGATCGCCGACGCGAGCGGCGCCCAAGGTCCGGTAACGGTCACCGGTACTCTGCACTATCAGGGATGCGACGACAACTCCTGCGTCGCGCCCGATCAGACGTCGGTGACCTGGCGTTCGAACTTGGGGCCGGCATCGAGCCCGCTCAAGCACGCGGAAATCTTTTCGGATGTCATTAGGCCGACAGCTGCATCCGGCGCTGACGTCATGACGGCCTCGCCGGACGCCTCGTCGGTTCATGAGATGTCGGATCTTGAACGGTTGATCGCGGAACGTGGCTTCTGGGGTTACATACTTGCATTCGGTCTCGCTTTCGGGACTGGATTCCTCCTGTCATTCTCGCCCTGCACCTACCCCATGATCCCGATTACAGTCTCAATTTTCGCTGGGCAGGCGCGCGGCCCGGGACGCGGATTCTTTCTGTCGGTGATTTACGTTCTCACGATGGCCGTGATCTATGGCATCATGGGCGTAATAGTCGCGTCCGTCGGAGGAGTCTTTGGCGCTTGGCTCGCACATCCGGTCGTCATATCCATAATCGTAGCGATATTCGTCATCTTCGCACTCTCGATGTTCGGCCTGTTTGAACTCCAGGTTCCGGAGAAGTTGCGGAATAAATTGGCGAGTAAGGGCGGGGGAGACGGTATCGGGGGCGTGATCGTGCTGGGCGCGATCGCCGCGCTCGTGGTCTCACCCTGTGTCGGCCCTTTCGTGGCAGGGATCATGCTCTACATCGCCACCAGCGGTTCAGCTCTGATGGGGTTTGCGATCCTCTTCACATTCGCACTGGGGTTGGGCACACTCTTCATCATCATCGGGACATTCTCATCATCGATTCAAGCACTCCCGCGCGCAGGAACGTGGATGGAGTCGGTCAAGCGGTTCTTCGGATTCGTGCTCCTGCTCATGGCATTGTTCTTCATGCGTACGCTCGTGTCCACCGAACTGCTCGCACTCTTGACCGGATTACTCTTCTTGGGAGCAGGTGTATTTGGAGGTGGCTTCGATCGACTGACGTCCGATTCCGGCTTCTTCCCACGACTCAGGAAGGCCTTCGGGCTATTGTGCACGATTCTCGGGATCTATCTCCTACTTGGATTTCTTGCTTACAGCGGCCTTATCTGGCTGCCGCTGCCGCTCTCGGGAGGCATCGGAGCCCAGACTCAGCAGACCGAGAAAATCCCCTGGCAGACCGATCTCAACGAGTCTCTCGCTGAAGCGCGTACGTCGGGAAAACCGGTGCTCATCGATACGTGGGCCACCTGGTGCGCCAATTGCCACATGCTCGATAAGTACACATGGTCGGATGATGCGGTCGCCACCGAGGCCGGACGTTTTGTCCCGGTCAAGCTGCAATTGGAAACCAATGACTCTCCCCAAACACAGGAATTCTTGAAGCACTTTGCCCTCAAGCAATACTCGCTTCCCACCATCATCCTCATGGATTCCGGTGGTCGGATTCGCGACATTATCTTCGGCTATGTTGACGCTGAAGAAATGTTGTCGCGCCTGCGGGCAGTCAGCTAGCTTTCATACCTTGTTCGGGATGGCCACGGTCATTCAACCTGCGGTGACTGCCTATGTCTGATCCACCCCGTCCACGTATCTTCCTGATCGACGGCACTGCACTCGCGTACCGCGGCTATTTTGCCTTCATCCGCAATCCACTCAAGAATTCACGCGGCGAAGACACCTCAGCAATCTTCGGCGTCGCCAACTCCCTGATGAAGATGCGACGCGAAGAGAATCCCGACTATTGGCTGTTTGTCTTCGATCATCCCAGTAAGACATTTCGCGATGCGCTTTTCGAGGACTACAAGGCCAACCGCACTCCCACGCCCGACGACCTGAAGTCGCAGATTCCAAAAGTCAAAGATGTCGCTCAATCACTGGGCTGCAAGCTAATCGAGATGCCCGGATTCGAAGCCGATGACCTCATCGCTACGCTCACGAAAAAGGCATTGGCGCATGACTTTGACGTTGTCATCGCAACAGGCGACAAGGACCTGATGCAATTGGTGACGGATCATGTCTCAATTTACAATCCGCGTAAGGCAGGAGCCGAGGTTGAGTGGCTCGACCCGGCCGGCGTGAAAGAGAAGTTTGGAGTGCCCCCACACCAGGTGCGCGATGTTCTTGCGCTCATGGGAGACACCTCCGACAACGTGCCCGGAGTCCCCGGGATTGGTCCGAAGACCGCTGTCGAATTGATCACTCAATTTGGTGACCTCGAGTCAACTCTTAAAGGAGCATCGACACTCAAGCGCGCTTCGCTCAAAGAGAAACTTGAGAAATACGCGGATCAGGCACGTCTGTCCCAGCGTCTCGTTACACTCCATGAGGACTGCCCGATCGAGTGGACCCCGGATGAGTGGCGGGCCACCACTCTCGATGAGAAGAAAGCCGCGCGGCTCTTCGCCGATCTTGAATTCAAGTCTCTGATCAAATGGTTGTCGCCGGAAGTTTCGTCCGCAGCGGTCGCACCTGCAGCGCGGGATGAGTCAGCGCCGAGCCCAGTGCCCGATACGCCAGGGCAGTATCATCGCATCCGTTCTATGGAGGAGCTCCGTACGCTGGCTGAGAGGATCGCGAAGTCGGAGTGGCTTGCGGTCGATACCGAAACGACGTCACTCGTCATCGCCGATGTCGAATTGGTCGGTATCTCGCTTTCGTTCACGAGGGCCGAGGCATTCTACATTCCCGTCGGACATGCGGGTTCTATGGCCAATCTGCCTCTGCAGGAAGTCTTGGATGTGCTTGGCCCGATCTTGCAAGCCGAGCGACCGCGTCTGATCGTACAAAACGTCAAATACGATGCCATGGTCTTCGCCAAGTATGGAGTTGCGCTCGGGGGAGTGGGATTCGATCCCATGCTCGCCTCATACTGCCTCGATCCCGGGGGGCGTGCTCACGGACTCGACGCATTGGCCGAACAGCACTGTGATCATCAGATGCAGCCGATTTCCGAGCTCATCGGGTCGGGAAGCAAGCAGCAGAGCTTTAGCATAGTCGATGTCGAAGCCGCTACTCACTACGCGGCTGAAGACGCAGATTACACATTTCGTCTGTTTCAAATCCTGTCCCCTCAATTGAAGCCAGCAGGTGTCGAGCGTCTCTTAGAGGATATAGAATTGCCGTTGGCGCCGGTGCTCGGGCGGATGGAATGTGCGGGAGTCAAAATCGATCGTGACTTTCTTCGCGGGCTATCGAAGACGATGGAGTCACAGATCGGCAGTCTCGTTTCGCGCATTTACGAGGCAGCGGGAGAAGAGTTCAATCTAAACTCGCCTGCCCAGCTTGGGCACATACTATTCGATGTTCTTAAGCTGACTCCGGTCCGCAAGACTGCCAAAACAGCGCAACGCGCGACCGATGTTGGTGTCCTCGAAAAGCTCGCCGGTGAACATCCGCTGCCGAAGCTGATGCTGGAATACCGGCAGTTGGCCAAGCTCAAATCGACTTACGTAGACTCGCTCGTCGAGCTTGTGCATCCCAAGACCGGGCGCGTTCATACATCTTTCCAACAAACTGTCGCGGCAACCGGGCGTTTGTCCTCCACCGATCCCAGTCTGCAGAACATCCCGGTTCGTACCGAAGAAGGGCGTCAGATTCGTAAAGCGTTCATCGCCCGTGACGCAGATCACACGCTCCTGGTTGCCGACTACTCTCAGATAGAGTTGCGATTGATGGCGCACTTTTCCCGAGATCCGGCTCTGGTCTCAGCATTTCGCGATGCCGCCGATGTACACGCGCGCACTGCGGCAGAAATATTCGGTATCCCTGAGTCGGAGGTGAC
>JBKKDE010000214.1:0-6297 GCA_046708665.1 Candidatus Zixiibacteriota bacterium
CGCCGAAACAATGCGAGCAGGACGAAGCCGAGTGCGACTCCGCTGAGGTACCACCACGCGTCCCAGAAAAAACTGCCGATCGTGTAACCGTCGTCGTCCTCTTTTTCGTCATCCTGAATGCGTTCGACGCCGCCAAGAATTTGCGCGCCTTCTTCAACCTTGGGTTCGTTGTTCGAGGAGTAAAGGAGACGTCCGCCAATGATTGCGCCTTGCAGAACAACAATCTTGTCGCCTTCGATGCGCGCATCGCCGTCGATCTGTCCGGATATCGTAACGGTCGCAGCCCCGCCATTCAAATTGCCGCCGATACGTCCCCGCATGATGAGTTGCCCCGAGCCAAACTGGACATCCTTCTCAACCCAGGCGCGCGTATCGATCAATATGCTCTGCGCGAAGGCCATGACATTTCCTTCGATGTGGCCCCGCAAAGTGAAGTCTTGCGCAAACACACGGGCGGCGTTCACCACATGCCCATTGACGTCAACCTTCTGAGCAAAACTCATGAACGAGTTGTCGATGACGGCAGAATCGCCCACGGTAACCGTGCGTCCACCTGCAATCACATCGCCCAACACGTGCCCGTCAAAGCTCAGTTCGTCTCCCCATGCCATGACGTCATCGAGAATTTCCGCGTCCTTGACACTGACCACAGAGCCACTGCGAAATTGAGTCGCCAGGGCGACAGTCACGAGAAAGCTCGCTACTACGCAGGCCAGAAGTGCGATGAGTCCGGTCCGACGTGACATGAGTGCTGACCTCCGAGGTACCATTGAGCAAACTTGTTGAACTCTAATACATTAGCTGGTACGGTTTCACCCGGTTCCAGTTTCGCGAATCTCAATACTAAGTCTCCTAAAGCCCTTTGCCAAGAGCGATTTAGAGGCATTGCGGCACGTCCACCTATCCGGGCCCGATCGGCTCCAGTTTCTCCATCTCTGTCCGATATAAAGACTTAACGGCGCGTTTCCCAAGCTTGGAGGGTGCGGTGTTAGTTTTGGCATAATGAGATCAGCTGAATCGCCATATCTTTCTGTCCTCCCAAAGGTTGAGCCACTCTATTGGGCGATTCGTTCATTAGCCCTCCTCGGATTGCTCTTCCACATGTTCGTGTCGACTCCACCCCTGATCGACAATCCAATCTGGTGGAGCATAGCCGCAGTGTTCGCTGTGCTTGCGCTACTTCCCGCGCTCCTCGCCAAGTATAGACGGCTGCAGTTGCGGCTGTACTTCTGGGCCCTGTACACACTTGACGTCTTGGCTGTCGCGACGCTTGTGTATCTGACAAACGGCATCGAGAGCAATTTCTTCATCTTGCTCTACGCGCTCGTGCCCTACGTCGGATATTATGCCGGGCTCCGGGTTGGGCTGACGGTGGCGGGAGCAGTGACAATTGTCTACGGCATCCCGTGTTTCATGCTCGGGGGACTGCAAGTGGTGCCCCAGTTTATCTTCCGAATGGTCATGATGTGGATCTTCACCGGCGCTACCGGGGTGGCCCATGGAATGTTTGGCATGTTCTCGCAGCGGCTGCTCAATGCGATGGACAAGCTCAACCTGCGCACGTCGGAATTGGAGCGCTCGCATGCCCATCTGGAGACCATATACGAAACGTCTCGATCGCTCGCTGAGTTCATGCCCGCCGACAACGTCATCAACCGCATCCTCAACATCGCGCGTCAGGTCTTACGCTATCCTGTCTGCGAGATTTACACGTGGGATCCGATCAATCGCAAACTCTGGCTCAAGGGGCGAATCAACGAAGAAGTGACCGAGCGTCTCGAACGCCCTCTGCCATTTGAACCAAGTGAGGCGTTCAAGCGCGTGGTGCGCGATCATGAGTCCGTACGCGTCATGGATCGTCCTCCAGGGAAGTCGACCATTGAGGGAAGCCAGTACCGGTCGCAAATGGCTGTCCCAATGATGTTCGAGGGACAATTGGTCGGCTTGCTCAACTGCGAGTCGCCGCATCCGAATGCCTTTGCGGAACGCGATGAGCGGGTGCTCTCGATCTTGGCGGCATCCGCGTCGATGGCGCTCGTCAACGCCGACCTCCACCAACAGATGGAAAAATTGACCATTGTTGACGAACTCACCGGCGTGTACAACTTCCGCTACTTTCGCACACGTCTCGAAGATGAGCAGCGCCGCGCCGCGCGCTATGGGACTCCCCTCTCGTTGATTATGGTCGACATCGACTGGTTCAAGACACTCAACGACCGCTATGGCCACCAGATTGGCAACACCGCACTAAAGCAATTGGCAAAAGTCATTGGTCAGTGCGTTCGCGATGTCGACGTCGTTGCCCGCTACGGCGGCGAGGAGTTCATCGTGATCCTGCCGCAGACAGCGACTGATGAGTCACATCGCATCGCCGAACGCATTCGACGCAAGGTCGAACAAACCGAATTTGGACCGGATGCCACCGGACAACCGCTGCCCATGACTGTATCCGTCGGCCTGTCGTGCTACCCCGACAATGGCCGGCCCGAAGATGATCTCGTTGAGTCTGTCGACCAAGCCCTCTACCGCGCCAAAGGCGGCGGCAAGAATCTTGTCTGCACGGCCTGATCGCGTCGCCCATCGTGCCTGATTGGCACAATTGTTCCTTGCCGCAAACTCCCTCTCTCTCTAAATAAGGCGCGATGAATGCGCCGCAAACACGTCCCAACGCTTCTCCGCTTGTGCTGTCATACAAGGGCCTGAAGCCCGATGATGAGTTGCTGGACTGGATGCGCGATGGCGACGTGGCCGGAATTGTCCTCTTTCGTGACAACTGCACTGACGAAAACGCTCTTCGTGACGCCGTCGCCACGATGCGCGGCGCCTCGACGCATCCGCTCTTTGTAATGATCGATGAGGAGGGAGGACGCGTTCGACGCTTGCCCGATGCCCCGTCATCGATGAACGACCTGAGAGAATTCGAAACGGGGTCCGTAAGTGAACTCGTCGAGGCCTACCGGATCGTCGCCAACCGTCTGAAGTCGCTCGATGTCGACACATTGCTTGCTCCCGTTGTCGACATAGGCAATGAAGGTGCCGAGTGGCTGAACTCACGGACAATTTCACACAACCCGGAACGGGTTGCCGAGATGGCGAAGGCCGTCATTCCGGCGATTCAATCAACCGGAGTGCACGCCTGCGCCAAACACTTTCCCGGCACTGGCCGTGTCACTCTCGACCCGCATCACGGGCCAGTTACCTGTGGTATAAACGTTGGTGAATGGGAGTCGTTGGAACGCGCCCCATTCGATGCAGCAATCGCTTCACAAGTCAGCATGATTCTCGTCGGCCATCAGATCATGGAAGGATTCGGCGAAACGCTCCCAGCATGTCTGACTCCGGCAATCCCCAAGTTTCTGCTCCGTCGCCATCTCGGTTACCAGGGTTTGATACTGACCGATGATCTGGGCATGGGAGCGATTGCCGCGGCGTTCCCGATTGACGAGTCCGTCAATTTGGCGCTCAAAGCCGGATGTGACCTTGTGCTCATCTGCAACAACCGCGATGCCCAACGCGGCGCGATTGCACATGTGCGAAAGCAGGCAACAACTTCATGACAAATCAGACAAACCACCCGATAGTTAGCGTACTCAAGCGCAACCCCATCCGTGTCCTCGGTATCAACAGCGGCACCTCGGTCGATGGGCTAGACGGCGCCGTGGTTGAATTGACTACGAAGCGCGGCCAACGCCACTACCGTGTCGTTCGTACCCACACACGCGCCTTTCCGGCGTCGATGCGTCAGGCCATTCTCCGCATCGGCGCGGCAGAAAGCGTCTCGAAGGAAGAAACAGTCCGGCTGCAATTCTCGCTGGGCCGGTTCATTGGTCAAACTGCGCAACGCTGGATGAAAGGCGCGGGGCGTGTTGACATGATCGCCTCGCACGGCCAGACTATAGCGCACTATCCGTTTGGCGGGACAAAGGCGACGTGGCAGATCGGCACCTTAAGCGAGATCGCCCGAATCACCCGCCGCATCACCATCGGTGATTTCCGTCCCTCCGACATCGCCGCGGGCGGCATGGGTGCACCGCTTTCAGGGTACTATCATCATCTGCTTTTTGGCGCCGGGGTCCCGGTCCTCAATATCGGCGGACTGGCGAACATTTCGGTATCACGGATTGTGCGGGGACGATTGACAGTCACGGCGTTTGACACCGGTCCGGGGAATATGGTCATCGACGCATTGTCTGAACGACTGCTCGAGCATCCCTACGACCACAACGGACGTGGGGCATCACGCGGCAAGCCCGATGCCCGTGTCGTCAACTCGGTTCTCTCGCAACCGTATTTCAAACTTCGCCCTCCGAAGACCTGCGGCCGGGAAGAGTTCGGCTGGGACAAAATGCGGCGCACGTTCGCCGAGCGCGGACTCGCGCCCGCGGATGCTCTCGCCACTGCCGCCGAGATTACGGCCTGGTCGATCGCCGATGCCACACGCAAGTGGATCGCGCCAAAGACCAAAGAGCGCGCTTTGATCGTCTCCGGCGGCGGGGGACGAAACGAATACCTGATGACACGCTTGCAGGAATATCTCGGCGACTGGCAATTGACCACGCCCGACGGTTGGGGAATCCCTTCGAGTTATCTGGAGCCCGTCGGCTTCGCCGCACTCGGAATCGAGACCCTGCATGCCCGCGCTGGAAACCTCGGAGGGGGGACTGGCGCCAAACACGCCTCAGTACTAGGATTGATTGCTCTTCCGCCACCGGTTGCGTAGCTTCATCACTCACAAATGAATCACAACCGTTTTCACATCGTAGTCTGCGCAGCCCTGGGGCTCGCACTCGCAAACGGCTGCATTGGCGCTCGTGTGCGCAACGGCGCCCACTTTGGAGTCGATCCGGTCACGCCGCCGTTGGTGCGCGTGAAATTGCCGCACGATGAAGCGTCGCTGACCGTACGCGGCGATGGTCGCTATCTCGTTAATGCATTCAAGGCAGGGCAACACTCGCCAGAATCGTTCTCGACCGATGAACGCGTCGTTATTAAGCATACGGCCCAGGGGATAGAAGTGCGCGGCAGTGGTGATGTCCTGCTCGCCAAAGGCGCGACTGGAGTCAGTCTGTTCTCACTGGAGTCCGGCGACCGATTGCTCGTCGGCAAGATTCCCTACCACGGGACGCTTATCTTCGGCCAGTTCAACAACAAGCCGATCGTCGTCAATCGTCTGAACCTCGATCACTATCTCAACGGAGTGCTGACACCGGAGCTCGGCGAACGAACCGATGACGAGTATGAGGCTGTCAAAGCTCAAGCGGTAGCGGCGCGCACGTATGCCCTGCGTCATCTGGGGCAATACCCATTCGCGCCGTATGATTTGAAAGCCGATGTCTCTGATCAGGTGTATGTCGGCGCCTCCCAGCAGCGCGATTGGGTCGATCATGCCGTCGCCGAAACCGAAGGCGAAGTCCTTACTCACAATGGTGACCTGATCGAATCGTACTACCACTCGACCTGCGGCGGCAAGACTGATGCGATCGAAGATGTCTGGCCCAAACCCGCGAAGCCGTATTTGGTCTCGGTCGAAGATGACGAGTTCTGCAAGTGGTCCAAGTACTGGACTTGGACCGAGGAATTCACCGCGAAATCGCTGGTCGCCAATCTCAAGTCCTACCGCAAGACCGCCGGCGCGTCAATCGGGGACTTTTCGTTCGTGAAAGACATTGAGGTCGTGCGGGGCACTCCCGGCGGGCGCGCGCTTGCCGTGACAATCACGACATCGTCCGGCCCATGGACAATCCGAACCGACCAAACCCGTTGGGCACTCGGACGTCCCTCGCGTCCCGGCTCGATCCTGCCATCCTCCAACTTTGAAATCGCTCTGAAGCGCGACAAGAAGGGCCACATCACCGCCGCCACGGCCACAGGACGCGGCTATGGCCACGGAGTTGGCCTCTGCCAGTGCGGTATGATCGGACGCGCCCGTGCCGGCCAGAAGTACCGCGACATCCTCCCGCACTACTATACCGGCACGATCGTCGAACGGGTGTATTGAGCGACCCGCCTATCGCGACGGACGGAATTCCGGAGCGTGTGGATATCAAGACACCCCGATCCAGCCTGCGTTGTCCGGTGCTAGCCAGTTGCGGCACAATCAACCGGCCGGAATCCGCAATTCCTGACAAAAATGGGGGTTTTGAGCGCTCCCAAGTGGGCAAGGCTATGCCGGGCCTGCTCGTTGCTCTCTTGTGCGCGCCACGCGCCCAAGCGTGGCGCACCGCACAAACAAGTTTAGGATAGCGGCATCCCCGACAGATAGGTGCCGTGGGATTTTCGGCGACCACGTCAGGATGA
>JBKKDE010000215.1:0-2878 GCA_046708665.1 Candidatus Zixiibacteriota bacterium
GGCCCGCACTGGTCAGAAATTCTCACCGGTTGTCAAGGTGGCGCGTGGAGCAGCAATTCTGCAGATCATCGATCATGCCTCGGCCGATCCTCAGCTTTATATCGATAAGCGCGACTCAATCATGACCACGGCGCTTGAGAATAAGAAACAGATGCACTTCCAACAGTGGTATGAGAAGATGCGCGCCGATGCCGACATCGAAGACTTCCGCTATCAGATCCCCGGCGAGATGTAGACTCAGCGACACATCATTGAAACGGCCACGCACGAGCACGTGGCCGTTTTTCATTCTGGGTGAGCTGCTCTTAGACGGGCCGTGATGTCCGAGGGTGAAAGGCGTCGGTCAGGTCGATACCATCGTCGACGGAGATCATGCGGTATTTGTCGGGGCCGAGCAGTTCATCGGTCTCGACTGTGATGTCGGATTTGCTCGATTTCTTGATGCGCTTGAGCCAGGCCTCTTTGTCGGCGAGCATGTATTCGGCCTGCACCGGATGAACGACCAGCTTGAATCGTTTGATGCTGGTCGCGGCGCGGGCACGCTCGAACCAGCGCTCCAACTTGGCGGCGACGGTTTCCGGAGAGAGTACGCGCCCCGTGCCATCGCAAGTCGGGCAGGGATCGGTGTGGGCGAGCATGAATTGCGGACGGATGCGCTGGCGGGTCATCTCTACAAGCCCGAATTCTGAAATGGTGGCGATGGAATTCTTGGCGCGATCGCGCGCGAACGCCAGCTTCACTTCGTCGTAGACGCGCTTGCGGTTTGAGTGATGCATCATGTCGATAAAGTCGATGATGATCAAGCCGCCGATATCGCGCAGGCGCACTTGACGCGCCACTTCCTGGGCCGCCTGCAAGTTGGCGCGCAGGATGGTCTCTTCCTGGTTGGTCTTGCCGACGAATCGTCCGGTGTTGACGTCAATGGTCACCATCGCCTCGGTCTGATCGATGACGAGGTAGCTGCCGCGCTTGAACCAGACCTTCCGCTCCATCATCTTTTCGATTTCCGACTCGATGCCGTAAAGATCGAATGTGGGCACTTCCCCCTCATACAGCTCGATGCGGTCTTTCAACTCGGGCGCGACCTGCTTGCAGTATGACACCATCTCCTTGTAGAGTTTTTTGTCGTCGACGATGAGCCGTTCGACATCCTCGGAGAACATGTCACGCATCATCGTACCGGTGATGTCGGTCTCGCGGTACAGGCATATCGGAGCGGTCTTCTTCTCGAAATCCTTCATGACCTGCTTCCAGGTCTTGAGCAACTGCTTGATGTCGTTCTTGAAGTCCTTTTCGTTGCCGCCTTCGGCCTCGGTGCGGGCAATCAATCCGCAACCCTGCGGACGCAGTGGTTCGAGCAGAGTTTTAAGACGGCGCCGTTCGGCCCAATTGGAGATGCGCTTCGAGACGCGCACGTGACTGTCATCGGGCACCAGCACGACAAATCGTCCGGGTAGCGAAACGTTTGTGGTGATGCGTGCGCCTTTACCGCCCAACGGCTCCTTGATGACTTGGGCGAGGATGATCTGGTTCTTCTTAACCACATCCTCGATCGCCGTATGCTTCTCTTTCTTGATTAGGTCGCGTTTGGGCTCGGCGCCTTCTTCTTCGAATTCGGATTCGTATTCGTCGTCGCCCATCTTGCCGATGTCGGAGGCATGGAGAAAGGCGGTGCGTTCTTCGCCAATGTGGACGAAGGCTGCTTGCATTCCAGGCAGGACTGACTCGACCACGCCTTTGTAGACACTTCCGGCCATCTTGACATCATCCGAACGCTCGTAAGACAGCTCGACCATCTTGCCGTCTTCGAGGACGGCAATACGGGTCTCAGTATCTCCAACGTTGATTATGATTTCTTTTTTGACGGGCGGAAGCTGCACCGGCTGTTCCCAGTGGGGACGGCGTTGGCGGCGCTGAGGACGTGAGGACGACTTCGTTTCTGTAGCTTCTTCTTCTGTTTCTTCGGTGTGCATCAGGTCTGCTTTGTACTCGGTGATTGGAACCGTTCGCCAACGTTGGGACGGTGCCCGCGTGCGAACTCGGCTCCCGTGATCGGTTTCTTTCCTGCTGGCTGGATGAGCCCGAAGGCGACCAGTCCGTCATGGGTTTCTACAATCGGGCCGAGCGACTTGTCGATAGCGACAATCTCGCCGGGAGCCCGACCTTGTAAAGATGTGTCATTATGCGCCAAAAGGGCGAGAATCTTGACTGGATTTTCGCGGAAGATGACTGTCCCACCCGGTCGCGGGGATAGCCCGCGAACCCTGTTAATCAGTGGGATTGTGGGGCTTGCGAAGTCGAGGGCGAGGTCGAAGTCGGTCAGTTTAGGGGCTGGCGAGGCCTTCAAGTCGTCCTGCCGACGGGGCGCGAAGTTGCCGGAATCGAGGATTTCGAGAGTTCGCATGACAGTCTCGGCACCGAGGTGGGACAGGGAAGCGTACATGTCACCGGCGGTTGCTGACTGCGGAATCGGCTGTTCGACCTGCTCGATGATGTCTCCCGTGTCGACACGCTTCTGCAGCAGGAATGTTGTGACTCCGGTCACGGTCTCCCCTGCCATGATGGCGCGCTGGATTGGCGCTGCCCCGCGGTATGCCGGAAGCAGCGAGGCGTGGAGATTGAATGCGAAGCGTGGAATTGTATAGACCTCTTCGGGGAGGATGCGAAATGCGACGACAACAAATGCATCCGGTTCGACGGCCCACAGCGCTGAGACAAGCGAAGTGTCATTCAATTCTTGCGGTTTGAAGACAGGAGTCACTCCGGCGGATGCCAACCAGTTGCCGATCGGCGATGGTGATGACTCGAGGCCGCGTCCACGCGGTTTGTCCGGTCCGGTGACTGCCGCGACCAGTTGGTGGCGGCTGCTGTTGCGCAG
>JBKKDE010000216.1:0-5731 GCA_046708665.1 Candidatus Zixiibacteriota bacterium
AATCGGTCGAGCTGCGCTTCCGGAAGCGGATACGTGCCCTCCTGCTCGATTGGATTCTGCGTTGCCAGGACAAAAAATGGTTCCGGCAAACGAATTGTCTCGCCTCCAGCTGTCACTTCATGTTCCTGCATCGCCTGCAACAGCGCCGCCTGAGTCTTGGGAGGAGTACGGTTGATTTCGTCGGCGAGGACGATGTTCGCGAACACCGGCCCCTTCACAAAACGGAACATGCGCTTGCCGGTGGTATGATCTTCTTCAAGAATCTCAGTACCGGTAATGTCTGAAGGCATGAGATCCGGCGTGAACTGAACGCGCGAAAATTTCAGATCGAGCACCCGTGCCACAGTAGAAACCAGAAGTGTCTTCGCCAGCCCGGGTACGCCAACTAAGAGGCAGTGGCCATTGGAGAGTAAAGCTGTCAGTAGCTGGTCGACCACTTCGGTCTGACCGACAATGACCTTGCCGATTTCGTTGCGCAATTTCTGGTGGGCAGACTTGAGGTTTTCTACGGCCTGCAAATCATTCTGAGACATTGGGTAACGCGCTCCTGTCCGGACAGGGAAAGTTAATGGATTGACCCATCCCGCAGACTTCGAGGGAATCGGCAAGTATCGGCAGACAACGGTCAGGCAGTCAATGGGTTTGCCGAACTACGGACCATCGGGCTGACCACGGTATTACGCGCCGAAAGGCCGTTAGTTCCTGGGTGATGCCATGAAGTTAGCGGAGAATAATCGCAGTGGAATCGATGAAGAGCTGAACCGAGTATTCACCCTGCGCTTGGTAAGGCAGAGAATTGAGCGAATCGACCGTGACAAATGGCAACCACTCATCCCAGTTACGAATATGGTTGTAAAGACCCGTCGATCCCTGACGCACGTCCACAAAGAACGGTGTCTTACCAGCTTCGACCTCGAAATCTTTGGGTAGGAATTCCAACCGTGTGACTTTGAAGAAGTCGGTCAGTCCGAGGCCCTCGAGCCGTTTCGACCAGCGGATCCGCTCCCCCGATATCCGAAACATGGCGTCTCGCACAGGGAACACCTCGAACGCCTGCTTGCCCTGTTCGTCGGTAGTCGAGAGAACCAGACGGGGAAGATTGCGGGTGCCATCGGGCTTCATGACACTAATCACGCCCACGGATGTGCCGGGGTAAGTCGGCGTATAGAGTCGCAATTGACGGTTGGTCCAGAACACGACATTGCCGAGTGCGATCGTCGCCAACGCCCCGACAATCAGGACAGCGCGACTGGCGTCGGACTGCCACCCGGTCAGGCGGTATTTCTTCTCACGTTTGGAGAGACGAGCGATGCGCAGAATTTGGGTCAAGAGAATAAGGAGAGCACCCAAACCAGCTAGGAACAACGCCGTCGCTAAGATTGGAAGTATGGCATCAAACACCTGCATTCATGCTCTCCCGGCGATATTGCCCACATGCCCTGTGGATAATAGAATGTTGACAACACCGATGGACGTGTGGCTAAAAGCGGCTTAACCGCATGCCCGTCAATCTGTTGACGCCTTGTCAACAAATGCCGGGCGTTTTGAACACACGCCACTGAGGAATCGCTCGATCCCTTATCGTGTTTTGTCGGCTACTTCGGGCACGGCTTTAGCGGGAGGAACTGGCATTCTCATGGCCTCGGGCTTTTGAGACAGGCCAGAATTTGAGGTCGCGTTGGCCCCCTGCTTCATGTTGCAGTTGCCATGGAATACAGCACCCTGTTCGATGACGAGGGATTTGGTGACTAAGTCACCACTGATGTTGGCTTTGGCTTGGAGCTCGATGCGTTCGGAAGCGTGGATGTTGCCCTTTACCGCGCCCGAGACTACCGCATTCTTGGTCTGCACGTTGGCTTCAACCGAGCCGGTCGGACCAACGGCGATGGTGTCGGAAACAATGACTTCGCCTTTGACGACCCCGTCGACGCGCAAAGTTCCTGACACCTCCATGGTGCCGGAAATCGTCGTGTCTTTCCCGATAATGGTGTTCATGTTGTTCGACCCTCCGTCAAAGATCGCGGCGTCCTCGTCCTTAGACTTGAACATAACCACATCTCTCCTATCCGCGAATGGCGTGAAAATTCGTCGCCGACCCAACTCTCCTAGGATATTAGGACGATGCTTGGGCAGTTACCAGCGAAAAAGCGCACCATGCGCTTCTTGTGAATAAATCGGCAGGAAACGAGAAACCGTTACTTGGCGAGAGAACGGGTCAGCCCTCTGGCCCTGGGTGGGGCCGAAGGGTGGGCTAACCCACGCGCGCTACTACGCAGTCGTGGAATCTTCCGCAGGATGACTTTTACGATGCTCCGATTTTAGCCGGGCTATCTCTTCAAGACGCTGGCGGATACGATCTTCGAGTCCCCGGTCTGTTGGTTTGTAGAATTTTGTCCCCGCTAACCGGTCGGGCAGATACTCCTGATCGACGATGCCTTCTTCGAAATCGTGTGCGTAGAGATACCCTTTGCCATAGCCGACCCGTTTCATCAGGTTTGTGACCGCATTGCGAATCCACATCGGCACCGGCTCGGAGGGATTGTCGCCAATCGTCCGCTTCACCGCTTTCTCCGCCATATAGATCGCATTCGATTTCGGCGCGACCGCCATGTAGACAACTGCCTCTGCCAGCGCCAGTTCACCCTCAGGAGAACCCAGGAAGTGGTAGGTGTCCCTGGCCGCCAGCGCGATGGTCAGTGCGCGTGGGTCGGCCAATCCGATATCCTCGACCGCGAAACGCACGAGCCGCCGCGCGATGTACATCGGATCCTCGCCACCCTCAAGCATGCGGTAGAGCCAGTACAACGAGGCATCGGCATCCGAGCCGCGCAACGATTTGTGAAGGGCCGAGATGATATTGAAATGCTCTTCGCCGGACTTGTCATACAGCTCAGTCTTTCGCTGCACAATATCGCGGATGAGTTCTGGAGTTATTGCTCTTGTGGAGGGCGAGCGTCCTCGCGAGCCTGCTCTTTCTCCCGATTCCCGATGCTCAACAGTCAGATCTGCCGCGACTGCCTCCAGCAACGTCAGCACCCGCCGCGCATCGCCATTGCACAACGCCGCCATTAACTCCAGAACGTCATCTGTCGCGCTTATTTCCTGCTTGCCGAGACCGCGTTCTTTGTCGGTGAGTGCCGAACGAAGAATCTGTACCAAGTTCTTGTCGGAAAGCTGATGTAGAATGTAGACAGTCATCCGCGACAGGAGCGCCGAATTGACCTCGAACGACGGATTCTCAGTTGTCGCACCGATGAGAATCAAGGTGCCGGCTTCGACATGCGGTAGAAACCCATCTTGTTGCGCCCGGTTGAACCGGTGGATCTCATCGACAAACAGGATCGTGCGTCCGCCATCGAAGTCGCGTCGCTTTTCAGCTTTCTCAACTGCCGCACGCACATCTTTCACACCCGACATCACGGCCGAGAACAGGATGAAATCAGCACCGGTTGTCTTGGAGATCAGCCGTGCCAACGTGGTCTTCCCGGACCCTGGCGGCCCCCAGAAAATCATCGAGCCGATGCGATCCGACTCAATCGCCCGTCGCAATGGCTTCCCGGCCCCGAGCAGATGCTCCTGCCCGACAAACTCCTCGAGCGATCGCGGACGCATCCGTGCCGCCAGCGGCTCATGTGGTTCAGAGGAGAAAAGGGATCCAGTTTCCATCGTGATCAAGCTCTTGTGGAGGGCGAGCGTCCTCGCCTTAGGTCCTGAGCGGAGCCGAAGGGCGAGCCCGCTCTTGGGAGTCCCCGGGAGAAGAGCAGGCTCGGCGGGAGCCTCGCCTTCCACGAAAGCAACTCACTCACAGGGCCCAATTCAATCACTTAGGTTGACCGCAGATATGAACCCCGAGGAAGCGAACTAGCCAGTGCAGGCGTTCACCTTGTCCAGACTGAGTTTCAACCTCTGCAAGGATTCCGGCTTGCCGAGAATCTCGAGGATTTCCGTTGCTCCTCCAGGTGTGACGCTTGTACCGGAGACAGCAATCCGGAGCGCCCACATGACAGTTCCTGTCTTGAACCCAAGAGATGTACTGAGCGTCTTGAGCTCGGCGAAAAGAGTGTCGTTGTTCCATGGCTGAACTGTCTCGAGCATCTCGATTGCAGCCGGCAGGATCTGTCTTGTGCTGTCGAGAGTCGCTTTCTGCGCTTTGTTTAGGAACAACTCGCAGTCGAAGTCAGGAAGAGTATCAAAAAAGGAAATTTGCTGCGGAATCTGAGAGAACTTCTCAACGCGGGGCTGGATCAATTTCATCAATTTGGCAATGTCAACATCACGGCTTACGACCTTCTTCACATAAGGGATCGCGAGCTCACTGAAACGCTCGGGCGTTAATTTGCGGATGTACATGCCATTGAACCAAAGCAGCTTCTCGTAATCGAAAAGCGACGACGACTTGTTGATTCCCGTCACGCGAAATCTCTGTACCAGTTCTGCGAGAGTAAAGAACTCCTCGCTTGTGTCCTTGGGGCTCCATCCCAGCAATGCGATGTAATTGATGATACTCTCAGGCATGAATCCGTCCTGAACAAGATCCTGAAAGCTCACTGCACCGTGCCTCTTCGAGAGCTTGGAAACGGTACCGTCCTCGCCTTTACCCGTGATTAAAGGCAGATGCACAAACTGGGGACGTCCCCAGCCGAACGAGTCATAAAGAATGACATACTGCGGCGTCGAAGAGAGGTATTCCGATCCGCGAACGACGTGTGTCACCCCCATAAGGTAGTCGTCGACCACGTGGGCGAAATTGTAGGTGGGATAACGATCCGACTTAATCAAGACTATGTCCTGAAGATCTGCATTCGCCTTGGATATGCTGCCAAAGACCATGTCATCAAATGCGGTATCACCATCCAGCGGCACCTTCTGGCGAATCACATAAGGAATGCCACTCTTGAGTTTCTCTCTGACGTCATCCGTCGACAGGTTTCGGCAACGCCGGCTATAGCCGAAACTCCCTGTGGCTTCACCCGCCTCTTCAGATCCCTGACTGTTGCAGAAGCAGTAGTACGCGTGTCCGGCGGAAATCAGTTTCTGTGCATACTCCATGTAAATGTCTCGCCGCTCACTCTGTATGTAGGGTCCATTGGGGCCGCCTTTGCCCGGGCCTTCATCGTATTCCAATCCCGCCAATTCCAGAGTGTCATAGATGATTTGAACGGCGTTTTCGACCAGGCGATTTCGGTCGGTGTCCTCGATTCGCAGTATGAATACTCCACCATTGGACCTGGCTAACAAGTACGCGTACAGTGCTGTACGAAGATTGCCAATGTGCATGTAACCAGACGGGCTGGGTGCAAAGCGTGTCACAACATTCGTTTTGTTCATTCCATCCAATGCCGGTTTGGTGTTTTGACCGATGTCTTGACGATTGGCTCTCGCGGGCTATTGCCGTGCCACACTGATGCGCGCTCCGGCAGGTTACGCCGACGCCTCACTCTTGGCCGGTTTGCGCCTTGTACTGGTTGACCTGCGAAGCGTGTTTCTCGAAGAAATCGAAATGCGGCGGAAGAACCTTGAACTCATGCTTCGCAATGTCGTCCACAAAAGCATCGATCGGATCGAATATCCGATCCCACGACCAGAATTCTTCACCGACGCTAAAACACTCACGAATCAACTCGGTACCACGCGGAGCGATCGGATGCACCAGCACAGCCGCTATACGCACATAGTAGAACAGATCGGTGAGGGCCTGAGGGGCGATACCCCCCGCTTGATCCATTTTTGA
>JBKKDE010000217.1:0-2591 GCA_046708665.1 Candidatus Zixiibacteriota bacterium
TTACGACCGTCTCGTGAAAATGGGGTTACGCCCCACCGAAGTCCTATCAGACGCGGACATTCCGGCACTTGATGATGCCGACATGATCGTCGATGCGATTTATGGCACCGGATTTCGCGGTGAGATCGAGGGTATCGATGCCCGCATGATCGAGGTGATGAACTCCTCCGGCGCCGACATTCTCTCGGTGGACATTCCGTCAGGAGTGAATGGTGAAACAGGATCCGCTACCGAGGCAGCCGTGCGGGGCAAGTATGCACTTACGTTCGGCTTTGCGAAGAGGGGACACTTGCTTTATCCCGGACGCTCCCATACTGGCCAGCTTGTCATTGCGGACATTGGTCTGCCCCGTGATGAGTACGTCGACGCTCTTGTGCGGCTGCGAGAGATCACCGCCGAATTTGTAACCATGTCACTGCCGTCTCGCCCTCCCGATGGACACAAAGGTACATTTGGCAAAGCGCTGATTGTCGGGGGCTCTGCGGGTATGAGCGGCGCGGTAGTCTTGGCCTGCCGGGCGGCGCTAAAGATGGGGCTTGGTCTTGCCTATGCCGCAGTACCTGAGTCACTCGTTGATGTGGTCGATGCCGGATCGCTTGAGACAGTCGTACGGCCGCTCCCGGAACTGCGCGGCAGGCGCGCGATCGCACTTCGTGCGCTCGGTGAGGCAGTCGCGCTGTTGGCGTCGTGTGATGCCGTCGCCGTCGGGCCGGGTATCGGGACACATCATGAAACGCAGGAGTTTGTGCGACGATTCGTCGCGCGTCGCACACTTCCCACTGCTGTCGATGCGGATGGATTGAATGCGCTGGCCGCAAACACGTCACCGCTCAAACGCGAATCACAAGCTCCGCTTGTCCTCACGCCGCATGTAGGGGAGATGGCACGGCTGTTGGGCAAAGAAATTGTTGAAGTCGCCCGCGATCGCGAAGCGGCGGCATCTGAGTGCGCGCTAAGGTTTGGCTGTGTCGTGGTCATGAAGGGAGCGCCAACATTCGTTGCCGATCCCTCGGGCGATGTCTACCTGAATATGACAGGTAATTCCGGTATGGCGACCGGTGGATCAGGCGACGTGCTCACTGGAGTGATTGTTTCGCTCCTGGCACAAGGCATGAACCCATTGGGTGCAGCGCTATGCGGGGTCTACCTTCACGGCGTGGCCGGGGACATCGGCGCGAATGAGTTTGGTGAACGGTCTCTCATCGCCTCAGAGATCGCTGTCGGGCTTGGATACGCGCTCAAGTCCCTAACAGCCTCCTCAGCCGCTCCGAATGAGCAGTCTGGCACAGCTGACTAAACGGACCATCCGCACACCTACGGTTGCGACACAGTTGCACTCCGCAATCGCCCACCCGGTCTTCAATTATCCCAACCGCTTGGAAAACTTCATGATGCCGATGGTGACGATTAGTGGAGCGAAGACTAAAAGCGGCCAAATGTGACTCCAAAGATCGAAGAGTCCTGTCCCTTTAAGGACAATTCCACGCAAGACGACGAGAAAGTAGGTCAAAGGAAGGATGCTCGAGAGCTTTTGTATGATCCACGGCATTGATGCGATCGGAAACATGAATCCCGATAGCAGGATATTGGGCAGAAAGAAGAAGAATGCCATCTGCATGGTCTGTAATTGCGTTTTGCCGATGGTCGAGATGACCATGCCGACACCAAGACTCGCGACGATGAAGACGAACGCCACACCATAAAGCAATAACCAACTTCCATGCACGGCGACATCGAAGATTAACCACGCAATCAACAAGACAAACGTTATCTGCACGTAGCCAACCATGATGTAGGGAACGATTTTGCCGAGCATCAGCTCCGTCTTTGTGACCGGAGTCGTAATCAAACTCTCCAATGTTCCACGTTCCCGTTCCCGCACAATCGCGGACGCGGTGATCATCACCATGGTCATGGTCAGAATGACACCGATCAATCCTGGCACGATGTAATTCGCGGAGCGCAAGCTCGGGTTGTAGAGGGCTCGGGTGCGAACTTCCATTGGAAACTGAGCGGCATCTGCACCGAACAAGTCGCCCTGCATGATTTCGATGTTCATGATTTGACCGAGTTGGGATGCGGTCGACATTGCGGAGGATGCGAGCATGGGATCAGATGCATCCACGATTAATCCGACCTGTGCCTCGCCGCGCTTGCGTGCTTTCGGGTAATCCGAAGGAATGAGTAGGGCCGCTTTGGCCTGCTCGTGGTCGATCCACGACTTCGCTTCTTCGTAGCTGCCAACTTCGCCGACCAAATCGAAGTATGATGTGTTGACCAAGCGCTGGATGAACTCACGTCCGATCGCGGAGTTCGACATATTGCAGGCGACCAGCGGAATGTGGTCCACTTGCGTGTTGATGGCATATCCAAAGAGTGTAAGCTGGACAATCGGGATAATGAGCATGATAGCAAACGTCAGGCGATCACGCCGCATCTGTATTAACTCTTTGTTTGCGATGGCCAACAGACGGCGCAAACTCATACAACAACCTCGCCGCTGGCACGCCGACCCATTTCCGCCAAGTGGACAAAGACATCCTCCAACGAAGGCACCGTCTCATGAATCACATGCACGGTGACCCCGGCCC
>JBKKDE010000218.1:0-15556 GCA_046708665.1 Candidatus Zixiibacteriota bacterium
CGGCCAAGAATAGGAAAACTGTGATCACTGAAGCAAATTAGACAAGGTCGCGTGTGTCGAGTATGCCGCGGGCTACGTTGTCGAGATGATACGTCATCGACAAATACTCAAGCACCGAGGCGACTGCACCAGGAAAAAAGATGACCACCTTGTCGAGCATGAAGAAGAGAAACATGATGACAAACCCAGTGATGAACGCGACGATTTGATTCTGTGTCAGCCCGGACGTAAACACACCGATCGCCAAGTAGCTTCCACCCATCAGCGCCAAGCCAAGATACCCGCCGGCAATGGCCCCACCGTCGGGGTCACCGAGCATGGCGAGAGTCAACGGATACGCGAACGAGAGAATCAATCCGCATGACAACAGCAGGAACGCTGAGAAGAACTTTCCAAGCACGATCTCAACGTCGCGTACCGGCAAAGTCACCAGGAGTTCGAGGGTCCCGCTCTTCTTCTCTTCCGCGATAAGACGCATCGTGATCGCTGGAATGAAGAACAAAAAGGCGAGCGGAATGATCGTGCTGAATAGGTCGCGCAGATCCGCCTGATTCAATAGGAAAAGGCCCGACGCGAAGAACCACCCCGCAATCAGCAAAAACAGCGTCAGGATGACATACGCCACCGGCGAATTGAAGAAGCTCTTCAGTTCCTTGATCGTGAATGTCCAGGTATTCGCCAGCATGATCGCTCTATCCTGCCGTCAATTCACGGAACACATCTTCCAACCGCGCCGATTCGCGGCGCAGTTCCAGCAACACCCAGTTTCGGTCCTTCGCTAAATTGAATACGGACTCGCGCAGATCGCATCCGCCCGAAGATTCGATCACGAATCGGCCACCGCCATCACCTTCGACCGTCGCGACCCGCGCCGCCCCGCTGAGTTTCTCCAAGGCCGCGCGCACTTCGGCGGACGGACCCTTCACTTCGACGAACAGACGATCGTGCCCCTGCGATGCGGCCCGCAATGAAGCCGGCGATCCATCGCCAACAATGCTGCCGCGGTTGATGATTAGGACACGGTCGCATGCCTGCTCGACTTCAGAGAGTATGTGCGTGCACAGAATGAGCGTTTTGGCACGTCCCAGTTCTTTGATCAGCGCGCGGATTTCGACGATTTGGTTCGGATCCAACCCTACTGTTGGCTCATCAAGGATGAGGATTTCCGGCTCGTGGATGATGGCTTGTGCTAGTCCGACACGTTGGCGGTACCCCTTCGACAATTCGCCGATGTCCTTGCGGACAACCTCTCCCAATCCACAGAGATCAACCATGCGCTTGTTGCGTCGGCTGTGCTCCGAAGAAGGAATCGCGCGAAGACGCTGAACGAACGTCAGGTAATCCATGACATTCATTTCGGTGTAGAGCGGATTGTTCTCCGGGAGATAGCCGATCTTTCGGCGCACTTCGAGGGAGTGCTCCTGGGCATCCATACCGTCGATCACCACCTGCCCCTCCGTCGGGGGCATGAAGCAGGTAATGATCTTCATCGTCGTGCTCTTCCCTGCGCCATTGGGGCCCAGAAACCCCATGATCTGGCCGGTCGGAACAGTGAACGATATCTTGTCCAGCGCGCGCGTGGCGCCGTATGATTTGGAGAGCGCCTTGACTTCGATCATTGTGCTGGTTGACGTCTCATGTGATGTCGCATCAGTACACTCTAGTCAGATACAAATCTTAATGCATCATACCCTGGCAAACCAAGCAATTTTCGCAATCAACAGTACCGCCCTCAATGGGCACTTGGCGCGACTACCAGACCACGCCGTAGGGATGCTTTTTACAGAAATCACCAGTGTGGGTTCCAGAGAGTTGAGTATACGCGGCCATGTTCTGGTTCACTTCGGACCGAAAAAAACGGGGTGGAGAGCTTCTCCACCCCGCCGCAAAAATTGCGACTACACCCGATGAGTTATTCGGTGCCGTAGCTCAGAATGTCGATTGTTACGCGACGGTCAGCCTCGCGGGTCTTGACGTCAGCCTCGGGAGGGTGGATCGCAGCCGATTCACCAAAGGTCTTAATGGAAAACCGTCCGCCGCTGATTCCGTGCTTTTCGACCAAATATGCGCGGGCTGCTTCGCCACGGCGCTGGCCGAGGGCAAGGTTGTAGTCCGAGTTGCCCACCGCGTCGGCGAATCCGGACAATTCAGAAATTGCCTCCGGATCCATTTTCAGGCGCTCGGCAACCTTGTCCAAGATCAGGGCATCGCCGGGACGGATGGCCGTGCTATTGAAATCGAAGTAGATATTCTCGGTCGCGAAGATCGTGTAATCCTGACGGCAGCACTTCAATGCCTTTGCAGCCATTGACAGTGCCGAATCGGCCGCTGACTCGTTGGCGGCCAGGCGACGCTCGAGGTCGGCAATCTTGTCGCGAAGCGCGCTGTCATCGTAGTCGGCGCCGGAATCTGTGCCACCGCCCCCGGAGCGGGTCGTGTAGCCATCCTTAATGACTGTGTCCGAACATGGGGCACCTTCGCGCCATGCACAGTTGTTCAGTAGGGGCGTTGCGACGAACAAAATGGCGAGCCCCGCCAGTTTGAGCCTATTTCTCGAAAACATTACTCCTCCTTGTTGGAGTGACCACCTCTATACACCAAAATGTAAAGGCACCTGCCACCGTTGTGCGGGCACCTCCTCCCCCTAAATTCCACTATGGACTATCGGCACCGAATCGTCGGCAATTCAATCCCGCGTCACCCAAAGTTGTGTCAATGTATACGGTTAGCTCCTATCGCGTCAAGGAGATTATACGGTTCATTTCCGGGGTAGTTCCCACTCCTCGGGTGCCCTCAGTGGGACAAAGAACCGGTCAGGTACGTCTACATTATAGTCCTGCTTGACAATTTTCCAACGGTGCTCGCCCTTGCTTGCCATGCCGCTAAGTACAAGGCGGTCAATGCGCCAGAAAGGTGGGGCCTTGGGACTGAAATCGCCGAACCAGACGTCAGCTTTGAGACACCCATCATCGTTGTCGACCAGGGCTGTGAGCCGTGATGGAGCCCTCTTCTTGCGATTCCACTCCAGAGCCCAATCCGTGTCCTCACTGTGCGCGGCAAATCGGTTCGAACTTTCTTTTCTGGTCAACGCCAGAACCTCATGCGACCCTCCCCACCCTCCAGCAAACAAGTCGCGCCACGGTCCCTCAAAAAATTCAGCGACCGGGAACTCGTAGTCTATCAAGTTCGCGATATCATCGGTGATGAACCGACCATCGCGATGGTTGACGAATGTGAAGTCATCGCCGAGCACCACGGATGTAAAGGCCGGCACTCCGAATGGCCCTGTCGCAACGATTCGAAACTGTTCCGGTGCTTTATACGCAATTTCCAAGATGAACTCAGCATGCGGCTCTGTACCGACTGCGCGCCAGCGCACCCTGTAAATGGCGGATTGGATGGAATCTCGCCGCTCGCTGAGGCGATCGAGCACTGCCCGTGACTCATCCTCCCCAGTCAATACCTGGCCCGCTGCGCAGGACATGATGCCAAGCGCGAGCAATGAAAGCGAGCCGCGAATCAGAAACGGACGCGTCGTTTGCACGAGTCTCCTCACCCGGCTATCAGTGCGTACAGGTGCCCCATCGACAACCCACTGAACACATAGCACATCACGTTGACTACCGGGCCGACCACGAACCATATGGGCGAGAAGCCGGTGAACATGCCGAGGGCAATGACGCCAATGAGGATCATTGGACCGACTTGTTCGAGGCGCCAGAGGGCGTTATCCCATTCATGTGGAGCCAAGCCATACAGAATTTTCGAGCCATCCAACGGCGGCAATGGAATCAGATTAAAAAATGCCAACGACAAGTTCATTATCAGCGCCATTGCGACAATTCGTCCCAATGCCACAATGATCCCATCGTGCATCGTCAGACCCCATCCGTTCGCGAGAAGCAGCCGGATTGCCACACCGCATCCAATCGCCAACAGTATATTGGAGATCGGCCCGGCCGCGGCAGTCAGCAACATCCCTTGCTTCTCATTGGCGAAATTGCGGGGATCGACAGGAACCGGCTTGGCCCAGCCAAATCGGAACCCCGAGAGCACAAGCATCAAAGTCCCGAACACATCAAGGTGCGGCAATGGATTCAGCGTGAGCCGTCCCAACATCCGCGCGGTTGGATCTCCCAGACGATTGGCCATCCATGCGTGAGCCGCCTCGTGAAAGGTCAGCGAAAAAAGAAGCGCGGGAAGAAAGACAAGTAAGAATGCCGGATCATTCATCATTGGGATCACTCTGCATTCATCGGGTACGGCAAATGGCGTCCTTGGTGGTAATGGGTTTCAGTTCTTCCGGGTCGGTACCCTACATCGTCTGATCCCGGGAGAGTCATTGGGCATTAAGCGGCACGATTGGATTGAAGCGATTTCAAATACGACTTTGTGCCGAATCGATACTTCGAAACCCAGGGGTTGTCCTGGTAGAAAAAACGCCACGGTCGTTCGTGCCCTTCACCGACTCCGATGCGGCCGCTGGTCGCGATCACTCCCCCAACCTCCGCAGCCGCACGTGTCACGACAATTCGCGGCCCCCGCAAACTGATGCCATTATCGCGCCCAGTAATTCCAAATGCATGGGTAATCTTGCCGGGACCATTCGTCAGGTCGTGATCGCGGGCCACCATCCTCCGATTGCGCATCGTTGCGATTCCATGCAACGGCTCGACCCCGCGAATTAACACTGCCGCGGGAAAGCCCTTACGCTCGGTCACGAAGTTGAGCATCCAATGATTCCCATACGTGAAGTATACAAACGCCATCCCCGGGGGGCCATACATGGTCTCAGTCTTCGGCGATTTCCCGCGGTGTGCGTGGCACGATGGATCCTCTTCGCCGACGTATGCCTCGACCTCAACGAGCCGCCCGCCTATGAGCGAGTTTCCCTGACGAACCCAAATCTCGCATCCCAACAACTCACGCGCGACCTCCAGAGTGGGACGGTTATCGAATGACTGGGCGAGTGGCTTCATGTGTGCAACAAGGATGTCAACTTACGACGGGTCGAATCAATCGCTATCCTCCGGCTGATTAGCGACCACAGCGTCATCCGCCGGATGGAAGTGCCGCCAGACAGTCTCGGCCGTCTTTTTATCGACTCCACCCTGCTCGAGCAGGTCTTCGATTGATGACTGAGCGATTACTTCAACTGATCCGAGTCCGGCGATCAGGGCATTGCGCCGCGCGGGACCGACTCCCGCGATCGAATCGAGTGCTGACTGAATGATACGTTTCTTGCGGCGCACACGCTGAAACGTCACTGCAAACCGATGGGCTTCATCGCGAACGCGCTGCAGCAGCCTCAGCGAAGGAGATGATCGCGGGATCGAGAGTATTGGGCCCTCTGGCAGAACTACCTGCTCCAGCCGTTTGGCGAGTCCGATGACGGGTAGATCGGTGATGTTTAACGCTTCAAGCGCCCGCAGCGCCGCCGACAACTGCCCCGCCCCGCCGTCGATGAGAACCAGGTCGGGAAATTCTTTACCCTCTTCCACAAGATCCGTAAACCATCGCGACACCAATTCACCGATCATCGCGAAATCGTTGCGCCCAATCACAGTTTTGATCTTGAAGTGTCGGTATTCGCGTTTGAGCGGTTTGCCATCACGGAAGTATACCAACGACCCCACCGGATCGGTCTCGCCGAGGTTTGAGACATCAAAGGCGACTATGGACCGTGGGGGCACAGGCAAGCGCAAATCCTTCTGCAATTGATAGACACCATCAGGAATTCGCACCGCGGCAGCAGCTTTCTGAGTCAGGAGTTCGTTCAATGCCAGCCGGGCGTTCGTCGTGGCCATCTCCAAAAGGGCCAGCCGTTCGCCGCGCTGCGGGAAAATCAATTTGACCAGCCGTTTACGATCCTTGGAGAGCCACTCCCCGATCAGTTCCTCTTCAGTGCAATGAAAGGGTAGGTACACTTCGTCCGGGACAGATGGCGAGTTGAGGTAGTACTGTTTAATGAAAGCCGACAAGATGTCGGCATCCGGGTCTTCGACATCAACAGTCAGTTGGTAGTTTTGCCGTCCAATCAAGAGCCCGTCGCGCACCTGCAACGAGACCGCGGCGACAACCTTGTCGGATCTCGCCAAGGCGAGGATATCCCGGTCGACCTGATCCTCATCAGACACCTTTTGCTTATGACGAACGCTCTCAACGGCGCGCAGCTTGTCCCGCCATTCCGCTGCTTCCTCGAATCGCGTCGCTTCAGCAGCATTGTTCATGTGCGCAGTCATTTCGTCGATGAGCCGTCCTTCCTTCCCCTCAAGGAAAAGGCACGCCGAGTCAATCAATTGCCGGTACGACGACTCCGTTACTTTGTCTTCACACGGACCGGGGCATCGTTTGATGTAGTAGTCGAGGCAGACACGGTACTTGCGGTTGGTAGGTGACGGGATAATCAAGTTGCAGGATCGGATCTGAAAGACGCGTCCCAGGGTCTTGATCGTCTGACGCATGCCTTTGACGTTGGTGTACGGACCGAAGTACCGGGCACCATCTTTACGCATCCGGCGTACCACGAGCATCCGCGGAAACGGCTCGTTTGTTGTGACTTTGATGTACGGGTAGCGCTTGTCGTCCTTCAAGCTGACGTTGTATCGGGGCTTGTGCTCCTTGACGAGATTTGCCTCGAGTATGAGCGCCTCGACTTCCGAATCGGTCGAGAGGATTTCAAAGTCCATCACGCGTTCGAGAAGGCGCACCGTACGCGGATGCGTTGGACCCACGTCACGGAAGTATGACCGAACTCGACTTCGCAGACTCTTGGCTTTTCCGACATACAGAATCTCACCGCTGGCATCCTTGAACAGGTAGACACCGGGCCGTTCGGGCAGTGTATCCAGTTTGTCACTGATCGTCGACATTATTGGTTAATCTACGTTTGATTGGCACAAATGTGTAGGGGCGACCAGCATGGCCGCCCCTGCAGAGTCATACAACAGAATTCAGAGTCACTCGCCGGAATGAAGTTGCGAGGCGACACGCCGGGCGCCGTAATAGGCCGATCGGTACGTTCCCTCTTCGATCGACGAGATGATGACACCACTGGTCTCAGAAGCGTGCACGAATCGTTTGTCCCCGAGGAAGACTCCCACATGCGATGGGCTGCGGGTTTCGGCGAACTTGAAGAAAACGAGATCGCCGATTTGCAATTGGTCGAGTTCGATCACGTCGGAGATACGTAACAGGCCGCGTGTGCTCTCGGGCAGCTTGGTGCCATCATAATCGCGATAAATCGCGGCCACCAGATTGGAGCAATCGACACCGCGTAGATTGCTTCCCCCCCGTTTGTAGGGAGTGCCGACGTAGGTTTCGACGACTCTCTTGAACAGACGTGGATCAATGCTTGTCGATTTCGCAACCACCCCGACCGGCTCGTTCTCGGGATCAACATCCCGCGACTCCACCGCCGGTTCATGATCCGAGGGATTGACATCCTCATCTTCCTCGTCTTCAACTTCGGCGCGTTCGGATTGACGTGTGGTTGAGGTATTGTAGATCGGGTACGGCGTGCACCCCCAAAGCGCCAGAAGCGCCATGGCGAACGCGGAAAAGACCACTTTGTTACGAGACATGAGTTCCCCTGCCCCCTCTCGTTCTCGCTTATACAAAAGTGGGGTAGGATATGCCGAAGCGCCAGCGGAAAAAGAGCCGGGTACCAATAAACCCAACGACGAGTAGCACCATATACATCGGGTACGCAACGGCCGCGGCGACAGAAAGTGCTGCGACTGCGGATTTGGCGGCTGTAGGTGCGGTAGATGGACGAATGACGGCCAAGACAAAACACGGCCAGGAGGCCAGCGCGGCTATCGTCAGATACCAGTCCGAAGAGATGGCGGAAACCCCGATCGCTGCCGTCACGAACCCCATCGCCGTCACCAGGGTGACGCGACTTCCCCACTGAACCGCAGCAGTGAGCTTGGCAGTCGAGCGGTCGCCGCTCGTATCAGGCACTGTTGTTGCCAGATAGACGGCACCGACTGCCAATGTGTACGCGGCGACCGTTGGCCAACTTTCACGCAACGGACAATCTGTAATCAGATAGCCGAATAGGTAGACGATGGCCCCATGACCCAGCGCATTCGATATCAGCCCCAGCCAAGCATGATTTTTCCATGGAGACGAGCCAACCGAGTACAAAATCCCGAGCGCCACAATAGCGACAGTCAAACCCAGATAAAGCCAGCCGAAGACAAATGAGATCGAAAGGGCAATGGTATCGAGGGCAATCGTGAACCGCCAGGCCGCCGGGAGTGTAATGATCCTATCAGGCAGAAAGAAAAGTTTCTGATTGGCCCGATCAGACTCGACATCGCAGATCTGGTTTAGTGTATACACACCGCCGAACAACGCTGCCAGATGCACAAAGAAGAGAACCCAGAGCCCGGCGGACATCTCGTGCGCGAGGCCCAAACGGACAGTTCCCAATAGGGCAATTGTCCACACTGGCGGGAGTAGTACCGGACGTAGGAAGAAGAGATAGTCCAGCAGAGTGTGACGGCCGTGCACCATGCCGTCTCCTTAGCGTGGCCAAACCTGAACCAGAGTATAGAGCGAAGGAGCGGCCAGCAAGGCGGAGTCGAAGCGGTCGAGAACGCCGCCGTGTCCGGGAATCAAGGTTGAGGAGTCCTTCTCCCCGGCTGAACGTTTCAGAACAGACTCAAAGAGATCACCGACCTGCCCGACGACTCCTATCATCAAAGATGCGGTCAGCAGAAGGACTGGCGACGCATCGAACCGGCCCGCCATAACAAAGACAAGTCCAACGATTCCGGATGCGATAATTTGGGCGATTGAGCCGACAACTGTCTTCTTGGGAGAAATCGCGGGGGCGAGTTTCGCTTTGCCCAACCACACACCGAATACATACGCTGCCGTGTCTCCGACCCAGAGATTCGCGAATAACAGGATTATCCACCAAAAACCGAAGCCATCAGGCGCTTGGCGAAGGCTGAGCAATGCTCCAAAGCCAATTCCGATCCAAAGCACACTCGCGAGTTGTGCGGCGACTCCTGCCGCCGTGGTTTTTAAGTCTTTGGGTTGGAGTACCGAGAAGGCAGATATCACCACCATGAGCGTGAGCCAAATCGGCCACGTGATTTGCGCGATGTACTGCCCCGCGATCCAGGGTACCGAAAGAGTCAGGAGCGCAGCCGGAAGGAAAGCGAACGGCGCCCCGGCTTTGGATGCGAGGCGCTGAGCTTCAAGTATACCCAGAACCGCCAACAGGGCAGTCAAGAGACGCAGCCAATCGTCGCCCCGGTAGAACACATAGATGAGCGCAGGTATGGCAACAGCAGCAACGAGGAGTCGTGTGAGGAACGATTGCATATGTCACCGAAGTTGCGTCAACGAGCGGGGCTTACGCGACCAAAGCGGCGCTCGCGCCCCTGGAAGTCGAGAACGGCGCGAAAAAAGTCGTCGCGGGTAAAGTCGGGCCACAACGTCTCAGTAATGTAGAGCTCGGTGTACGAGGTCTGCCAGAGCAGGAAATTGGAAAGCCGGTACTCGCCGGAGGTGCGGATCAGGAGGTCTGGATCGGGTAGTCCATTGGTTTGCAGATGCAGCTTAAAGACACTCTCATCAATCTCTTCCAACTGAAGCTCACCGCTCTTCACCTTCGTGGCGATTTTCCGCACCGCCTCGAGGATCTCTGTCCGCCCTCCGTAATTCAGCGCCAAATTGAGCACCAACCCGGTGTTGCCGCGCGTGCGTTCTATGGCATCAAGCACAGCCCCGCGCTTGGTGTCTGGTAGTCCATCGATGTCACCGGTCGTGATAATGCGGACATTGTTTTCCGCAATCTCGCGAAGCTCTTTTTTTGTCGTCTCATAGAGCAGGCGCATGATCGCGGAGATTTCACGCTTCGGACGTCCCCAGTTTTCAACGGAGAATGCAAACAGTGTCAACGCCTGAATCTTGGCATCGTCGGCAGCCATCACCACACGTTTGACCGCAGCTACGCCGGCGCGGTGACCTGCCGAACGCGGAAGTCCGCGCTTTTGCGCCCAGCGCCCGTTGCCGTCCATAATAATGGCAACATGACGCGGCGGCGGATTCGCTCCGCGACGGATCGCATCCAATAGATCGGGCTTGGCCGCTGCTGAAGGAAGGGATTTACGAGCGCGTGATAGGAGTGAGGGCATGGGCCGATCAGACCTCCATGATCTCCGCCTCTTTGGCGGTGACCAGTTTGTCGACGTCGGCTATGAAAGCGTCGGTAAATTTCTGAATCTCATCGTGGACTCGCTTGTGCTCATCCTCGGTCAGTTCCTTGTTCTTCTCGGCTTTCTTCAGATGATCATTGGCATCGCGGCGAACGTTGCGAATAGCGACTTTGCCCTCTTCCGCGTGCTTCTTGACCAACTTGACCAAGTCCTTTCGGCGTTCCTCGTTGAGTGGCGGAACCGGAACCCGCACTATGTTACCTTCGACGAGAGGATTCAGACCAAGTTCCGCCTTTTGGATGGCCTTGACGATTTCGCCCGCAATATTCTTTTCCCAAGGCTGAATTACGAGCATGCGTGGCTCCGGCGCAGCAACCGATCCGACCTGGTTCAGCGGGACATGATTGCCGTAATACTCTACCCGTACTCCATCCAGCAGCGTGACGCTGGCCTTGCCGCTGCGAATCGAGGAAAGCTCACGGCGTGTTGCCTCGACCGTCTTATGCATGCGGTCGCGGGTATCCGCCTTAATCGTTTCCGCAGATCCGGTCATATGGAAGTCCTCCGCTATTAATCACCAAGTTCGTGCTCAAACACCGACTGTCCCAACAATAAGCCGCACTACGCTTTAGACTGCAAGCCAAATCCCCGAACCAGCGTCCGGCGGTTCTGCTCAACGTTGTTGTACGGAGGATTGCGCCCCGTGGACTAGCCCGGCAGCACGGTCGTGCCAATCTTCTCACCAGAAGCGACTTTGAGCAAATTGCCATCGGTAATGAGATCGAAAACAATGACAGGCATACTGTTGTCCATGCACATCGAAAGCGCAGTGGAGTCCATGACCTTGAGTTGCTTCGCCAATGCCTCTGAGAAGGTAATCGAGTCGAACTTGACGGCGCTCTTCTCCTTCATCGGGTCAGCCGAGTACACACCATCGACTTTGGTCCCTTTCAAAATCACATCCGCTCCGATTTCGAGAGCCCGTAACGCAGCCGCCGTGTCCGTGGTGAAGAAGGGGTGCCCGGTACCAGCCGCGAGGATGATCACTCGTCCCTTTTCGAGATGGCGCACCGCGCGGCGACGTATGTACGGCTCCCCAACAGAGGCCATCGGAATCGCCGTCATTACGCGGATCGGGATTTCGATCTTCTCGAGAGCGTCCTGCAACGCCAAGGCGTTGATGACCGTGCCAAGCATCCCCATCTGGTCTGCGGTTGCGCGATCCATGCCCTTCGCTGCCGATTGGACGCCACGGTAGATATTGCCACCGCCGATGACCAGAGCACACTCGACTCCACGACGGTGTACGTCGCCGACCTGCGAGGCGATGCTGCCGAGGACATCAAGATCAATCCCCCAGCCGGGAGCGCCTGCGAGGATTTCTCCCGAAAGCTTGATCAGTATGCGATGGAATGGTCCGGGAGACTTCCGGGACACATTGTCAGAGAGTTGTTGAAGCATGGCGTGAAGATCGGTCACGCACGTCCAGGATGCCAGAGGGAATCGCTCGCCCCGCATTCACCTGCTGTGAGGTGAATGCGGGGAAGCAGAATACGAATTACTCGCCAAGACGATAGCGAACGAAGCGTTTGACAGCCATGTTTTCGCCGAGCTTACTGATAGCCGCCTGAACCATGGCGCCGATTGTGGTCTCCGGCTGCTTCACAAACGGCTGCTCCATGAGACACACTTCGCCGAAGTACTTCTCCATCTTACCTTCGACGATCTTGTCGACGATTTTCTCGGGCTTGCCCTCATTGAGGACTTGGGTCCGGAAAATCTGCCGCTCCTGCTCGACCAAAGTCTGATCAAGCTCTTCGCGTCGCACGGCTATCGGGTTGGCCGCGGCGACCTGCATGGCGATATCCTTTGTCAGCGCCTTGAACTCATCGGTTCGCGCAACAAAATCGGTCTCGCAGTTAATCTCGAGCAACACTCCGAGCTTGTCGCCGGGGTGGATATACGAGTAGATCAACCCCTCTTTGGTGGCGCGCCCGGCCTTGCCAGCGGCCTTGGCCAAGCCACGCTCGCGCAGGTAGGAAATCGCCTTCTCGGAGTCTCCGCCGGTCTCGGCCAGTGCCTTTTTACACTCCATCATCCCCGCGCCGGTTCTCTCGCGCAGGGCCATTACATCCTGAGCAGTTATTGTCATTGTCGTTCCTTCCATTCGTCCGTCAGTCAGTATTGTGCTTACGCTTCTTCCTCGGCCTCAGGAGCGGCGCTCCAGGCCTCCTCAATCACGCCACCAGCCACCGAGCCGCCCTTGCCCTCAGCGGATGCGTCACCCTTGCGGCGTCCACCGGTCGCTTCGGAAATCGAGGTGGCAATCGCGCTGGTAATCAGGCGAATCGACTTAATAGCGTCGTCATTGCCGGCAATCGGGAAATCGATAGGATCCGGATCGCAATTCGTATCCACAATCGCAATGATCGGTATGCCGAGCTTTTCGGCTTCGGCCACTGCGATGCGTTCTTTGCGCGTGTCGACGACGAAGATCAATCCGGGCAAACGACCCATATCCTTGATGCCACCCAGGATTTCATCGAGACGTTCCATCTCGCGATCGAGACGAAGACGTTCCTTCTTGGTGAGTTTCTCAAATGTCCCATCGGCCTTCATCTGCTCCAAATCGCGCAAACGCTTGATCGACTGGCGGATGGTGGCAAAGTTCGTAAGCATACCACCGAGCCAGCGTTCAATCACAAAGAACTGCGAGCAGCGTAACGATTCGGTCTGGATAACCTCTTTGGCCTGCTTCTTTGTTCCCACGAAGAGGACGGGACGTCCTTCTGCCGCCACTTCGCTCACCTTGCGGCAAGCTGCTTCGAGCGACTTGAGGGTCTTGCGCAGATCGATGATGTAGATGCCGTTGCGGGCGCCGAAAATGAATGGCTTCATCTTCGGATTCCAGCGCTTGGTCTGATGACCAAAATGCACGCCAGCGTCGAGCAGATCTTTGAGGGTGACGTTCACGTACGCCTCACTTGGGTTAGTGTTAAAAACCTCCACTCGAATCTTCGCGGCGCCGACGGACTCTCATCCGACCCCGGGCCGTTCTTCGAGTGTGCGTCAAAAACCCCCAGCGTGAACCGGGGGCTTTCGTGTAAAATCATTCGTCCAATTCCAGAACACCCAACGACTAGCGCTTGGAGTACTGGAAGCGTTTGCGGGCCTTGGCGAGTCCGTATTTCTTACGCTCGACCGCACGTGCATCGCGTTCAAGGAATCCGGCTCTCTTGAGACGGGCGCGGAAATCGGGATTCATGGTTTGCAGCGCGCGTGAGATTGCCAACAACAACGCGCCTGCCTGACCAGACTTGCCACCGCCATGAGCATAGCCAACGATATCAAGCTGGCCAATCGAATCGACCAGCCGCAACGGCTGCTCAATCAACATGACCAGAGTTTCGCGATGGAAATAGTCTTTAAGAGGGAGGCCGTTGATGACCATCTGTCCCTTGCCAGGGCGAAGACCCACACGGACCGACGCTTCTTTGCGACGACCGGTTGCCCAAAACGTTGCTTCTGCCAAAATGCCTCCACTACCGGATCACGCCAACAGGCGCTTCAATTAGCTCAATGTCAATGGCTGGGGCTTCTGCGCGGAATGCGGATGCTCCGGCCCTGCGTACACATGCAACTTCCCGATCAATTGGCGACCCAGACGATTCTTCGGCAACATGCCGCGCACGGCCCGCTTGATCAGCTCTTCCGGCTTGCGCTCGCGAAGATGCTCAACCGATTCCCACTTCGCGCCACCCGGATATCCCGAGTATGAGAAGTATTCTTTTGTGGTCTCTTTATCGCCGGTCGTACGGACTTTCGCAGCGTTGACCACGACAACGAAGTCACCCACATCGAGATGCGGCGTGAACTGCGCCTTGTGCTTGCCACGCAATACACGAGCGATACGCGACGCGGCGCGTCCCAACACGAGATCCGTCGCGTCCACTGTGTACCACCTACGGTCAATCTGGTCTGGCTTTGGTATAAATGTTTTCATTCTTCCCTCTGTGACAAAAATCGAGACGCTCAGTATACCCCTGAGGCGCACCACTGTCAAGTAGTGATTGTACTTGGACTTCCGGCAAAGGACGAGGGTGGTGCGCGCTAATTGATTCGTGCGGGCTGTGCCACAACCCGTTGTCCGAAATGGGCTAAGCGTGAGTAGAACGACTCCCCTGCCACTTGATATACATCATTGTGATCGGCTCCCGGAACAATCCAAAGCTCTTTTTCGCCAGGAGCCATTCCGCAGAGAATCTCAGAGTCTGTCACCGGTATCGTGCTGTCGTGTGACCCGTGGATCAATAACAAGGGACAACGTAGTCGCCTGACGTTTGCCTCGTTGTCGAATTTGTAAGTCATAAACCATGCGACGGGCAGGAACGGCAACATGCGCTTCGCCATAACCAGACCTGAACGAAACGTACCCTCGAGCACTACGCCGGAAACCGGACGCCGATTCGCCAATTCTGCCGCGACCGCACCACCAATGGAATGCCCCCATAGCACAATCCGTCGCGGATCAACGGAGAGCGACGAGACCACAAACTCGTAGACCAGCTCGGCATCTCTGTTGACAAGCTCTTCAGTGGCGCCCCCCTGTGACTCTCCAGTCCCGCGGTAGTCGAATGCCACGATTGGGATTTCGTGTTCGGCGCACATCGACATCATCTCTTCGCGGTCAGCAAGATTTCCGGCGTTTCCGCAGAAGTAGAGGAACACTGGTCCCTCGATGGGGATATCAGTCCTCCATCCGGAGATCCGTGTGCCGTCATCGGTGGTCAAATCGATCGAGTGAAACGCAGCGGGAGGCGGAGTGTCACCGCGTCGAGGGACGAAGGCCATATACGGCTCGGCCCACACGATGACGAGCTTCAGCGCGATTAGCGCGACTGCTATTCCAAGTATCCACCAGAGGATCGTCATGCCAAAGTGTCTTTTCATTCCTCCCCTAGTATGGTACCACGATTCCACGGGAGAAAGATATCGCAAACGGCGGAGTCTCCGAGGTCAAAACGAAACGGGCGGACTCGCCTGTCCGCCCGTTCGCACTACGTCCCTTGGACCCAAATCTATTTGAGGAGGACCATGCTCCGTACTTCCTGAGCCTGTCCATCCACTCGCAATCTGGCAAAATACACTCCGGAGGCAACGACCGAACCGTTGTCGTCACGACCGTCCCAGAACAACGCATGCTGCCCATACGCCGCCGGTTCGTTCATCAGTGTTCTGACACTGCGGCCCAGAACATCGAACACTTCCAGACGGACGTTGCGCGACCCATCTCCGGCGACCTGGATCGGGATAGTCGTTCCCGCGTTGAACGGATTCGGATAGTTCTGTTCGAGCTTGTAATCTGAGGGCGGACGCAC
>JBKKDE010000219.1:0-2929 GCA_046708665.1 Candidatus Zixiibacteriota bacterium
TGGCGGGCTCGGTTGAGTCTTTGGTTTCTGGTCCTTCGGGCGCGGTATTGAATGCCACACTGAACCAAGTATGTTTCACTCCGGCGGCATCGGGATCGTTTACGATCATCGCCCGTATAGTGGACACATGCGGAGCATCCGATGAGGACACCATCAATGTCAACGTCACGGTAAACTCACCCCCGACGATATCCTTCGGGCCGGACCTATCCTTCTTCCAGTGCGCCCCGGCGCCCATCTGCGTCGGATACTCAGCCTCTGATCCCAATGGCAATGCACTGACTGAGACATTGCTCTCGGGACCCGCTGGCGCATCGCTGAATCAGGCAGGAAATCAGGTTTGCTTCACGCCCGCGAGTTCCGGTAGTTTCTCGATTGTTGTCCGCGTGCAAGACACTTGCAATAACGCCGACGTCGACACGATTCAGGTTGCAGTTACACTCAATCTCCCACCGTTGGCATACGGACCGAATGACACCTCCATCGCGATGTGCTCGCCGACGCAAGTCTGTCTACCAGTGAGTGGCATCGATCCTGAAGGCAAGCCGGTCACCATAGTCAAATTGAGTGGCCCAGGTGCCGTGGTTGGCGGCCAATGGTGTTACACGCCGGCGGGAGACGAAGTGGCCAGCGTGACCATCCGGGTAACCGATTCATGCGGCGTGTTTGATGACGAGAACTTTGTAGTCACCTTCGACGTGAATTCGGCACCTGTGTGCGTGGTTCCTAATGACACAGTCATCAATGTCGCCTGTTCGCTTAGAACCATCTCGCTTCCCGTCAGTGCATTTGATCCGGAAGGCGAGCTCGCCGGATGCATGGTCATCAATGGTCCGGGGAGCATTCAGGATGGATACTGGAGTTTCGTGCCGCCAGCGGCGGGAAATTACTGTGTCACGGTTCAGTGCATTGATGATTGTGGCGCTGTCTGCCAGGACGCTTTCTGCGTCCAGATCATCGTCAACGAGGAAGATTGCAACTGCCTCTTCAAGGTCAGCGTCAACGAGGGTGCCCCGATTCAAGCGCTCAATGGCCAAGCCATTACTGTGCCGGTCAAGTTCGATCTTACAGGTGTTGCCATTGGCGGATTTGACTTATTGCTCTGCTATGATGCTACGGCCATCACGCTGGTGAACGTTGACCCAGGGGCCGCGATTGCGGATTGGGAGTACTTCACGTATCGGCTCGGAGTGAACGGCAACTGCAACAGTGGGAATTGTCCCGATGGTATTGTTCGAATGGTTGGTATTGCGGAACTCAATAACGGAATCCCCGTGAGCAATCCCAATGCGTTCCTGCCAATCGGGACAGTGGGGGAGCTAACGTTCGTCATCACTTCCGACCGGAACTTTATCAATCAGTGCATTCCCATCGGGTTCTGCTGGTTTGACTGCACGGACAACACGATCGCGAGCAAGTCGGGGGATACCACATTCCTTGAAATATTGTTCAATTACGGGGAGTGTCAATCGAATCCCAAGGGAGATCCGATACCAGCGATCTGTTTCGAAGACGGTAGTATCTGCATCATGGAGCCGCCGGACGATCGTGGCGACCTGAATCTGAACGGTATCGCAAACGAGGTCGGTGACGCAGTTCTCTTCACGAACTATTTCATCTATGGATCGTCGGTTTGGGATCCGGCATGGACGGAAGTTCAGATTCTCGCATCGGATGTCAACGATGACGGAATTGTGCTGACCGTCGCCGATCTGATCTATCTCATCCGTATCATCACCGGCGATGAACAGCCATTCCCGCCGGGAACCGGTACGGGTTCTCCGAAGGTGTCGCCGTACATGAACTCCGCGTCGGCAATAGTTCACAGGGCCGATGATCAACTAACGGTGTCGACATCGTCATTGGTCGAGTTGGGTGGCGCTCTCCTGGTTTTCCGCTATAGCGACCTGTCGGTCGGTGCACCGGCCCTCCTCGAAGGCGGAACAGGTATGAGTCTGCGTTCGTATGCCGCAGCTGGTGAGTTGCGCGTCCTCGTCCATCCATCATGGCAAGTGGATGAGTGGGCCGTCATCGGTGCCGGAAGCCGCGAGATCTTTAGCATCCCGACTACCGGCAACGGAACCATCGAGCTTGTGGATGCACAGTTCTCCGATGCACACGGCGCACTACTTTCAACGTCCATGGCGAAGTCGGTGGTACCGACAGAGTATGCGCTCCTTCAGAACTATCCAAACCCGTTCAATGCGGGCACGGTAATTACCTTCAATCTGAAGGAAGCGTCGGAGTGGACAGTGACCATCTACAACGTCATGGGTCAGGTCGTGCGGTTGTTCGAAGGCACTGATGACGCGAGCAGCGTTCGTGTGTCATGGGATGGCGATGGTCGGGATGGATCAACGGTCGCCAGTGGCGTGTACTTCTACCGCGTCACGACGCCGCACTGGAACGCGACACGTAAGATGACTCTGGTTCGATAGCCGAAAAACATATGACGCACAGTTCAGGGCTCACGGTGCAATCCGTGGGCCCTGTTCTTTTTGTTGCCTCCGGGGTACTGGACCCCTGGGTCCGCGGAGCGACAGCTTGCATGTGGTCTGTGTGTGATGACTGAGACTGGCGTTCAAGGCACGGGCATGGCGGAGTCTATCTGATTCAATCCACAAGACTGTCAATTGGCAGTGTTCAATGCTCAGTGCAGGTCAAAGGGGTCGCTGAAACCACAAGGGCCGTCGTCGCCACTCAGGATGCGGATTTGGAACTCTCTGCCAAACGGAGAATCGCAACGGGTGACTTCCCAAAGGTACGCACCCGTATTGGGCACATGCTCATCAAGCGTGCACACAAAATCACCCTGGTGATACAGTTCCATTTCGAGGAATTCGGGCATTCCTGTGGTATCCCACACGATCGTCTGATGCGAGCCGAGCGGCCAAATTTCGTCGATGGCCGGGCTCGAGACGTCGACAGT
>JBKKDE010000220.1:0-9921 GCA_046708665.1 Candidatus Zixiibacteriota bacterium
GGGAGCCGGGTCAGTCGGGAGCGGCCGATGAGCGCATACGGCTCTTCACCGCGATTGAGACTGCGCTCAAGAAGAATGAACGTCGTTTGACATCGATTGATCGAACACTGGCAGAATCGTTTCGATCGGAAGAATACAAGGCGATGGGAGACATTCTGAACGCCAATCGCCAATCGTTAGCGCGCGGACAAGCAACCGCCGAGTTTGAGGATTGGCGCACAGGTACTGTCGTCACCATCGCGCTCAATCCGGCGCGTACGCCGCAACAAAACATCGACGATTACTATCGTAAGTCACGCAAGGCCGCCGATGCGATCTCGTCCGCACAGTCGGAAAGGCCACGGGTATTGCGAGAACAAGAGCGGTTGCGAGCCGCACTCAGACGGCTTGAGTCCGCAGCGGATTCCCCCGATGAAACGCGCGCGATTGCGGTGTCGCTCGGATGGGATGCCGGTCCGACGCAATCAGGAAAATCTCGGAACGAGCCGCGACTGCCATACCGTGAGTTTGTCTTGGGCAAGGAGCGGCTATGGGTCGGCAGGTCGTCGCGGGACAACGATGAGCTGACACTTCGATTTGCCAAGCCGCGGGACATCTTCTTCCATGTGCACGGTTCACCGGGGTCACACGTAATTCTCAAACGCGACTCAAAGGACAAGGCCATCGACAAGGATATCCTGACTCAAGCCGCGCAGGTCGCGGCGTATTTTTCCAAGGCCAAACATGCGGGACTGGTGCCCGTTGTCTATGCTGAGGCACGGTTTGTGCGCAAACCACGGAAGGCGCCTGCCGGGACCGTGAGTGTCGAGCGGGAGAAGACCATCATGGTCCGTCCGATTCCGCCTCCAGGATATCATGATAAGAGCCCCGCAAACTGAAGCGGGCGGGTGGCTCGATCGTGCCCTTCGGGTGTATATTGTTAAACCCCGGATGTCCTGGGGCCCTATCGTAACATGAAAATCAAAGTCGCTATCGTCACAGTCTTGGTTCTAGCCGCAGTCGGGGTCGTCTGGATGTATCAGACTGGCAAGCTTGGAGTTATAGATCCGGACAATCGTAAGGTCGAACAACCAATCGACGATGAGACGTTTGTGAAGGCGTACGTCGAGCTGGCGGTACTCGCCGAGACCATGGCAATCGGAACTCCGGAGTACGAGCGAGAGAAGAAACGTGTGCTCGATGCGGTCGGGGTGACCCCGGAAGCTGTCGAGAAGCAATTGGCCTCCTACAACGACCGTCCCGACCTCTGGCATCCACTTTGGGAAAAGATCCAGACCGAACTGCAGAAGCGCACGCAAGCGGCAGAATCCACCATTAAGTGACTCGACGATCTACGACCCGATAAATGCAGAGATAGTATGAGCAAGCGGGGCTTCCCCTCCGGCTTGCGGTGCTGCGATTGTGATGGCATCAAATCGGAAGCTGCCGTGTGGCGGGTTGCATACGGCGATGTAGCTCTCGGCCGCACGAATCACAGCGGCTTGCTTGCGCGGTGTGATCCACGTAATCGGGTCCCCGTACGTGGCGGTTCGCGCAGTCTTCACTTCCACAAACACAAGACAGTCGCCGTCTTCGACAACAAGATCCAATTCGTTGCGAGTCTCCGGTGACCGCCAGTTGCGAGCGACAATCTTGTAGCCCAAACTCTCCAAGTGTTCGGCGGCGCGTTGCTCACCACGACGTGCGAGGTCAACACGCGGCGAGTGCTTCTTCGCGGGCTTCTTTCTGGGTTTCTTTGGAACTGGCATTCTACAAGTCGAGAGTCTTCTGACGCCACTCGCGCACCGGGGCAAACGACCGCCTGTGAATCGGCGAGGGGCCGAGGTTATCCAACGCTTCGTGGTGCTCGGGAGTGGCGTAACCCTTGTGTCGCGCGAACCCGTAACCGGGGTACGCGGAATCGTATTCTTCCATGATCCGGTCGCGAATCTCCTTCGCGAGAATGGAGGCCGCGCCGATCGAGATGCTCTCGCTGTCGCCACGGACGATGGCACGTTGTGGGCACAGCAATTCAGGAATGTGTGCCTTGCCGTCGACAAGGACAGCGTCGGGGCTTACCAGCAATTGGTCCAAAGCTCGACGCATCGCCAGGAACGTTGCCTGCAGAATGTTGATTCGATCGATCTCCGCTGGAGCGACCAATCCGACTCCCCAACTGAGTGACTGCGAGGCGATGGCGGGAAAGAGGGTGAGACGTTCCGCAGGAGTGAGCGCCTTGGAATCGGCGACACCCGGATCTTCAAATTCGGGATTGAGGATGACTGCAACTGCGACTACTGGACCGGCCAACGGGCCACGTCCTACCTCATCGACGCCAGCGACACACCGTAGGCCCTCATCCCAATACCGTCGCTCGTGACTCCACCGATCGACGGACGTGGTTTTGGAGGATTGACCGCGCAAGACAAGGCGCATTGTATGTCACGCTTACTCTGAGAGGTTCACTTTCTCCCGATACTGGCCGGACTCGACATACGGCTTGAAGCGTCCAACCAGAAAATGTTGCCAGACACCATCGACGGCGGCGGGAATGTCCGCTTTAATCTGACCTGCGCCATTGACTGTCAGCTTGATATGCGTGCTGTCGTCACCACGGGCGGAGAATTCCAAGGTGTGCACAAGTGTCATCGCGTCACCGGCCAAGCCAAGCGGGCCCTCCATGCGCAACAGCTTGCCCCGCCAGGCCGTGATGACCGTTGCGTGCAAAGCGCTGTTGCCCGAGTCGTCGAATATCTCGTAGAAGCCGCCGCCCGCTTTGGGTTCGATGTAAAGCGCCTTGGGATTGCCCGACCACGTGTGGTCCCACCATGGCTTGATGTCACCCGTGAAGGCATCATAGATGTCTTCGGGAATGCCAGGGAGCACGACTTCGTGCGTGACGGTAAAACCGCTCGTCTCAAAGGGCACTACTTCACATCGCCCGACGGTACATAGCACCGCGAGCAAGCCGACCGCGTGGGTCATCGTTAGAACGACAATGCGGAGCCGAGGGGCAACGCTTCTGCTCACGCCTTCGCAACTCCGCCGGTGATGAGGTCGGTCTTCTTTTCTTTCACCTTCGCGGCACGTCCGGTCAATTCGCGCACATAGAAGAGCTTGGCGCGACGGACCTTGCCCTGCTTTAGCACTTCGACTTTGGCAACGTTGGGCGAGAATGTCGGGAAAATGCGCTCAACGAAAACGCCGTGCTCCGAGAGTTTGCGCACAGTGAATGATGAGCCGGCTCCTGTACCGCGCTTCTGAATCACTGTGCCTTGGAAAATCTGGATTCGCTCTTTGTCGCCTTCCTTGATCTTGACGTGCACGCGCACGATATCGCCGGGACTAAACGGCGTCGCTTGCGCCTGCGGGTCAATCATTCCGATTGTGTTCAGGTTGATCATCTGACAACTCCTTAAACGAAAAAGTGACTGTTATCTATCCTTCACCGCCGACATCGTGATCGGCGTCGACCAATTGCGTATTGTTACGTCGCTGCTTGCGACTGAGAAGATCCGGGCGGTAGACTTCGGTGTAGTCGCGTGCCTGTTCCTGACGCCAATCGGCGACCTGTGCATGGTGGCCTGACATCAATACCGGAGGCACCGCCAATCCGCGCCACTCTGCCGGGCGCGTGTACTGCGGAGCGCCTAATCCGGAATCGCTCCGCACAAAGGAATCATTGCACGCGGACTCTTCGTTGCCGAGGAACCCCGGGACGCGTCTCGCCGCAGCTTCGATCATCACCATGGCCGGCAATTCACCGCCGGAAAGTACATAATCGCCGACGCACCGACGCATCGGTTGGAGGTATTCAAATATGCGTTCGTCCATTCCCGTGTAGTGACCGCAGACGAAGACTATGTGCGACTTCGTGGCGAGCAAGTCGGCGTCAGCTTGATCGAACAACCGCCCATGCGGGGTCGGGATTATTGTAACCACATCGCTGGAATTCGGGCCACCGCCGAGTGCCTCGACAGCCCTCGCAATCGGTTCGGCTTTGAGGATCATCCCACCGCCGCCGCCGAACGGCGTGTCGTCGATGCTGTGATGCAGGGCATCGTCAGACCAGTCGCGCAGATCATGAACACGAATGTTCAAAGTGCCCTGAGCAATTCCCCTCGCCATCAGCGACTCACCGAGAAAACCGGTGAACATCGCCGGAAAGGCGGTCACAACATCGATGGTTAGTGTGGCTTTGCTCACGGTATTCCGATTCAATCAATCAGTCCCGGTATCGGGTCGATGATCATTTTTCCAGCTTCGATGTCGATCGACTTGACGAATGCATCCACAGCCGGAATCATGTGTTCGCGTTCTCCATCGAGGCACACGTAGATGTCATTGGCCGGGCCGTCGAGAACTTCAACGATCATGCCCACCCGGCGTCCCTCGACCGTCTCGACTTTCAATCCGATAATCTCATCGTGAAAGTATTGCCCTTCCGGTAACTCCACTCTTTCACGCGCGTCGATCTCAATGTCGCCACCGAGCCAGATTTGAACTTCTTCCGGAGTATGGATGGCGTCGGTCTGCATGACGACGTGACCGGGAGCAACCCGAACGGACTCAACTTTGGCCACAACACTCTTTTGGCCGCGTGCAATCGTAACCTCTTCGAGGTCTACGAACCGTTCGAGATCGTCGGCATAGGGCCACACCCGGAACGCGCCGGTGAGCCCGTGAGCCTTGCCAATTTTCCCCAATGCCACACGATCCGCCATCACGACGGTTCTCCCTACCGAGCGACTACGATTCCGCTTCCTTGGTGGCACCAGCGGCCTCGGCCATACGGGCGCGCTTACGCGCCTTCAACTTGTTAGTCTTCTCAGTGACAGTGTCTTTGAGGACCAGGTTTGAATAGTCTTCGCCCTTTTCGGCCTTCTTCCAGATCTCAGAGAGACCCGTGTGCTCAAACAAGGAACGGACTGTGTCCGATGGTTCGGCTCCGAGCTTGAGCCACTTGATCGTCTTATCAACGTCAAACTGGACTTTGCCGGGCTTCTCGGTCGGGCGGTACCAGCCGATGATCTCGAGGAACCGGCCATCGCGGGGCATGCGCGAATCAGCCGCGACCACGCGGTAGATCGGCGAATTGCGACGTCCGCCACGACGTAAACGAATTGTTGCTGCCAATCAAAACCTCCGGTGAATATGGTGGATCGGTACGTTAGCTTTCGCGTGAATCGGATCATCCCATCGGCATGTTCATGGGCATACGCAGTGCGCCCTTCTTGCCTGCCTTGGAAAACTGCTTCATCATCTTCTGCATAGCTCCGAATTGCTTAATCAGCCGATTAACATCCTGTATCGAGTTGCCCGATCCTTTGGCAATGCGAAGGCGGCGTGAGCCGTTGATGATTTCGGGACGGCGACGTTCAGTAGGTGTCATCGAAAGTATCATGGCTTCCATGCGTCCCTGCGCCTTCGGGTCAACGGACATGCCTTTGAGTTGACGTCCGACGCCGGGAAGCATTCCGATGATAGACTCCAATGGACCCATTTTCTTCAACTGCTGCATCTGCTCCAGGAAATCTTCGAAGTCGAACTGCGCCTTGCGCAGCTTGTCTTCCATCTCCTTGGCGCGTGTCATGTCGATATTCTCTTGCGCCTTTTCGACCAATGAGACGACATCACCCATTCCAAGAATGCGTGAGGCCATGCGATCGGGATGGAAGGGTTCGAGATCGTCGACTTTCTCACCGACTCCTGTGAAGAGAATCGGGACACCGGTCACTTTGGCAACGGACAGCGCCGCGCCACCGCGGGCATCGCCATCGATTTTGGTGAAGATTACGCCATCGATTCCAACCTTTTCCGCAAATGCGCCGGCGGAACTCACGGCATCCTGGCCGGTCATGGCATCAGCGACAAAGAATGTCTCAGCGGGATTGATGTGCGATTTAATGCTCGACACTTCATCCATCAACTCGTCATTGATGTGCAAGCGGCCCGCAGTGTCGAAGATGACCAAGTCACAGTTGGCATTCCTCGCGGCTTCAAGGCCGGCAATGGCAACATCGAGTGGCTTACCGGTACCGGAGTGAACCGGGACGTTGAGCTGTTTGCCGAGCCGTTGAAGCTGTTCGATGGCAGCGGGGCGTTGGAGATCGCAGGCGACGAGCATGGGCTTGCGTCCGGCTTTGGCGAAACGCGAAGCGAGCTTGGCGCAAGTGGTCGTTTTTCCTGAGCCCTGTAACCCAACGAGCATCCAGACAGTCGGCTGCGGCGCCTTCGTAAATCGGACGGGACGATGCTGGCCGCCGAGTAGCCCAACCAGCTTGTCGTGAATGATCTTGATGATCAGTTGGCCGGGCGACACCGAATTGAGAACTTCAGTCCCGAGCGATTCCTTCTGAACATCTTCGAGAAATTCTTTGACAACCTTGAAGTTGACGTCGGCTTCAAGAAACGCGCGGCGCACCAACTTCAGCGCCTCTTCGATATTCTTCTCCGAGACCTTGCCATGACCGCGCAAGGTTTTGAAGACGCGTTCTAATCGCTCGCCGAGTTGATCAAACATGGTTCGATACGCTCACCATAGGTAAAGTTTATCCCGCTGGCCGCACACAGACGGCACAAAACACGGATACAGATCGAGCCGGTATCCGTTGGGCCGAACACCAAGTTCGGCGCAAACTTCAATAATACGAAAGGCTTAGGGGAATTTCAACAGTCGGTCACAAGTTTCTGCGGCGTCAATTTCGGATGCGTCAAGAATCGGATAAGGCCAATTCGAGCAATGCCTTATGGGAGACTATCGTTCGCGCGAAATCACTAGATCGACTTCAGTGCCAAGCGGAAGTTCCTCGCCTGGAGTCAGTGATTGTTCGAGAACTCCTCCCGGGTCCACATCGGGGTTATAGCGACGGTCGATTCGTCCGACCAACAGGCCGCGTTCGCGCAGCAGAATTCTGGCCTCTTCGATATTCAATCCGGATAAGTTTGGGCACCATGTGTAGTCGCGGCGCAATTGTGCATTGATCAGCAAATTGACGACAGCGCGTCGCGGCAATCTGCTCCCTGATCCGGGGATCGTCCCCACCACTGCCCCTTTGGGTAGCGCGTCATCGTCGGAGGTGGCTCGTCCTCCCACAATGAACCCAGCTTCCTGCAGGATCAATTCTGCCTGCCGGATTGTTTGGCCGCGTACTCGCGGTACATCGATCAATTGCGAGCCGCGCGAAACAACCAACCGGAAGATGCGTCCCTGCTTGATCGGCGATCCGACTCCCGGTCGCTGCTCCATGACCACTCCATCGGGGTAATCGGGTGAGAATCGTCGCTCGACGATCTCCATATCCCCTTCGATGGGCTTAAGTACTTCCTGCGCGTCTTCGAGCGATCGTCCGACAAGGGACGGCGCCGGCAGTTCATCACCGTGCCGGGTAATGATCGGCATGACAATCTTGTCGATGAGTAAAATCAGGCAACCGATGACGACGATCGGAAAGACGGTAGTCGTCACAAGGCGACGAAACCACGCCTTCTGCCACAGAGTCTTCAGGGAGTCCAACTGGTTCACGATGCCGAGCGTCGCATTCGCGCGGCGAAGACACCGTCGAGGCCGTCTTCGGGCGGACGTGTGGACACGTAGCCAGCCGGGGTCACATATTTGTGGTTGACCCACTGATGTGCCGGCTCAAGGGTGAATTCGGGGTGCTCGCTGAGGAATGCTTCGACGATGTGCTCGTTCTCCTGTGTTGTGATCGTACAGGTAGAATAGACCAGCACACCGCCCGGCGCAACATGAGATGAGGCCGCTGTGAGCCAGATGCGCTGTGATCGGGCCAAACGCGTGATGTCGGCCGGCGATTTGGTCCACCGCACTTCAGGATTCTTCGGGAGAGTTCCAAGGGCCGAACATGGGGCGTCGGCCAAGATGCGCGTGGCCCGACGATCTCCGAGCCCCGTTACATCTGCGACGATCGGAAGTATGTTGGTGTAGCCGAGCCGGAGTTTGTTCTCAAGGATGCGCTCGACCCGTTTCTCACTCTTGTCCACCGCCAGCGCCTGACCGTTCGGGCCGACCCGTTCCGAGATGGCCAATGTCTTACCGCCGGGGGCTGCGAATAAGTCGAGAACGGTCTCGCCCGGCTGCGGATCGAGCAATTCGATGACAAGGCCCGCGGCAGGATTTTGAACCCATCCGTGAGCACCCGAGAAGAGAGGCGATCCAACAGTCAGGGCGGACGTCGCCACAGAGATGTAGTTGTGAAATTCCGGATGCACGCGCGCGGAACCCAGTTCACTCTCGGCAATCATCTTGAGCACCAACTCGGGGTCGACACCTTGTGCGATGCGGAAATAGTAAGACGGAGGACTATTTGCCCAGCGTTCGATGCGATCTGGTCGTTCGTTACCGTATCGACTGAACAGGGTCTCGACGAGCCAATCGGGCATCGATAGCCGTTCACCCCAATGTACGAGTTCGCTGCCCTCGGTGTGCGGTGCCATCTCACCAGCGCGCAGCTCATCCTTCTCACGCGACGCGCGCCGTAGCACAGCGTTGACCAACCCGGCGATACCCTGGTGCGCGACGGTCTTGGCGGCATCAACCGCTGTTGACACCGCCGCATGTGGCGGGATGCGATCACAATCGATGACTTGAAAGAGTCCGAGGCGAAGAATCCATTTCACCGGGTCTTTGAGATCATCATACTTGCCATCGGTCAACAGACGCGCCTGCGCATCCAATCTTCGCAAGCGTCGCAATACACCTGCCGCGAGATGAATGGACAGAGCACGATCGCGTTGGGACAGGCGGGAGAGCGCAGAGTCGGAGTGCCAGATTTCGTCGAAGTCTTCGGTGCCGCGGATGGAGCGAGTCGCGAGATCGTATGCTACCGCGCGAGGGTTGTCGACACCATACGGATTCGCGGGCGGGTTTTGCGCCTGCGGAGGTGATGGGGGGCGTCGTCGGTTGGGTCGCCGGTCCATGGCGGGCATAGGTCCTTACCGCGTGATATCCAAAATGTAATACGCGCAAGAACGTTGAATGATCCCAGACCGACAAGGATATTTCGGGTGCCCTTGGGCTTGGCCGATGTGAGCGAGGGACTTACAGGTTCAGACCGGGCAACTTTACGCCGTGGTCACGTGCAAAGTCCGTGGCCCGCTGATAGCCAGCCTCGGCGTGGCGCATGACCCCGGTCCCTGGATCGTTGGTGAGGACCCGGTCAAGACGTTCCGCCGCATCCGCCGTCCCGTCGGCTACAATGACCATCCCTGCATGTTGGGAGAGCCCCATCCCGACTCCCCCGCCGTGATGAAGTGACACCCAACTGGCGCCAGAGACAGCATTCAGCAGACCATTAAGCAGCGGCCAATCGGCGACGGCGTCTGATGTGTCGGCCATCGCTTCGGTTTCACGGAAAGGTGACGCGACCGAGCCGCAATCAAGGTGATCGCGTCCGATCACGATGGGGGCGCTAATCTTGCCTTTGGCGACAAGATCGTTGATGATGAGGCCGAATTTGTCGCGTTCGCCGTAGCCGAGCCAACAGATTCGCGCGGGGAGTCCTTGGAACTTCACCTTTTCACGCGCCATGCGGATCCAGCGGCAGAGTGGCTCGTTGTAGGCGAATTCCTTGAGAACGACATCGTCGGTGACTGCTATGTCTGCGGGGTCACCGGAGAGCGCCACCCAGCGGAATGGCCCCTTTCCTTCACAGAAGAGCGGACGAATGTACGCGGGGACAAAACCGGGAAAGTCGAAGGCGTTGGCGTAGCCGGCTTTCTGCGCCTGACCGCGAAGATTGTTGCCATAGTCGAATGCAATGGCACCAGCGTTCTGCATGGCAACCATGGCCTCACAATGTTTGGCCATGGCCGTCATCGACCGCTTGATGTATGAGTCGGAGTTCTTTTTACGAAGTTCCGTGGCCTCAGCAAGAGTCAACCCATCGGGGACATACCCCGAGAGTTCATCGTGTGCGGAAG
>JBKKDE010000221.1:0-5489 GCA_046708665.1 Candidatus Zixiibacteriota bacterium
AAACACATGTTCACGACCGTGGTGAGCGACAAAGGCCTGCGCCGGCTCGTACGCAAAGTCGGCACCGCGCTCATCTATGATCTGCTCGATCTTCGACGTGCCGATGTCCACGCGCAAGGCAAAGGCGGGAGCATCGATGATGTCGCTGAACTCGAGGCCCGCATCACGGCTGAGATCGAGAAGAAGTCGCCCTTTGGTTTGAAGGACTTGGCGATCAATGGCGGTGACCTGATGCGCGAATTGGGGGTCGCTCCCGGACCACAGATCGGCAAGATCCTACATGCATTGCTTGAGGTCGTGCTCGATGACCCCGAACGCAACACTCGCGATGAGTTGCTAAGCGAAGCTCGTAAGCTATTGCCAGACAATGCATAGCGCTCCCGCTTTGACCGACTGCTTTTGACAGGAATACTGTTGTTGCACGGTCAATTCGGCTCTACATTGCCAACCCGCTTGGTACATACTCCGAGGGGAATGGGAGCTGTTTAATGAAGATTCATGAGTACCAATCCAAAGAAATTATCGAGAGGGCCGGAATCCCGGTTCCGAGGGGACGCGTTGCATCGACTGTTGCCGAAGCGAAGAAGATCGCCGAGGAGATCGGTAAGCCCGTGGTCATCAAAGCGCAGGTGCACGTTGGTGGACGAGGCAAAGCGGGGGGAGTCAAGATCGCCCGTAACGCCGCAGAGGCCGAGATGCATGCCAAGGCAATTCTCGGCATGGACATCAAGGGTCTCACTGTTGAGAAGCTCCTCGTTGCCGAAGCTGTCGAGATCGCATCCGAGGCCTACCTCGGTGTCGTCATTGATCGCGCAATTCGCCGTCCTGTCTTGATCGTCTCCGCCGCCGGCGGTGTCGACATCGAAGAAGTCGCCAAGAAGACCCCGGAAAAAATCGTGAAGTTGCCGATCGATCCGCTCCTGCCGTTTCAACCGTTTCAGGCACGACGAGTCGCATTTGCCATCTATGACACTCCGAAGGTAATCGCCCAGGCGTCCGACATTATCACCAAGCTTGTCGGTGTGTTTTGGGACAACGATTGCTCATTGATTGAGATCAACCCGTTGGTCGTCACGCCGGATGAGAGAGTTCTCGCCGTCGACGCGAAAATCAACTTCGACGACAACGCTGCGTTCCGTCATCCCGAATGGGAAGCCATGCGCGATCCCGATTCGGAAGACGCGTCGGAGAACGAGGCCAAAGCCAACGATCTCTCGTTTGTGAAGCTCGATGGCAACATCGGATGCGTCGTCAACGGCGCCGGTCTGGCGATGGCCACGATGGATTTGGTCAAGCGTCACGGTGGCGAGCCCGCGAATTTCCTCGATATCGGTGGATCATCGAATCCTCAAAAGGTTATCGCCGCCATGACTATTATCATGCGCGATCCTTCGGTGAAATCGATCCTCTTCAACATTTTCGGCGGCATCACGCGTTGCGACGACGTTGCCAAGGGCATCGTGCAGGCGATCAAACTGTTGAAGCCCAAGGTGCCAATCGTGGTGCGTCTCACAGGAACGAATGAGGAAGAGGGACGCGCCATCCTTAAAGAGATCAAGCTGCCGGTGGATGACACGATGGACGGAGTGGTACGGCAGGCAATCGAGTTGGCCAAGAAGGCCGCCTGAAGACGTTGACCCACGAGAATGAAGGACCACGATGAGCATACTGATTGATAAGTCAACGAGAGTAGTGGTGCAGGGTATCACCGGGCGCGATGGGTCGTTCCACACGCGCCAGATGATCGACTACGGCACAAAAGTCGTCGCGGGTGTGACACCCGGCAAGGGCGGCGAGTCGATCCACGGCGTCCCGGTCTATGACACAGTTGCCGAAGCGGTCAAGCGCACCGGCGCGAACACGTCGGTCATCTATGTGCCGCCGAAGTTTGCCGTCGATGCAATGTTCGAAGCGGCTGATTCCGGGGTCAAGCTGGTGGTCTGCATCACTGAAGGTGTGCCAGCCGATGACGTCCTCAAGGTGAACCGCTACTACGAAATGACCGGTGTGCGCCTGGTGGGTCCAAACTGCCCCGGCCTCATCACTCCGGGCCAGTGCAAAGTGGGTATCCTCCCTGGCAACATCGTAAAGAAGGGGACTGTCGGTCTCGTCTCGCGCTCCGGCACTCTCACCTATGAAGTCGTGAACCACCTGACCAAGAGTGGCCTCGGGCAGTCGACCTGTATCGGCATCGGTGGCGATCCGATTATCGGCATGAGATTCATCGATGTGCTCAATTTGTTCGAGCACGATCGTCAGACTGAAGCGGTCGTACTGATCGGTGAAATCGGCGGCAACGATGAAGAAATCGCGGCCGACTTCATCCAACGCCAGATGACCAAGCCAGTGGTCGCGTTTATCGCGGGACGCACCGCGCCTCCCGGCAAACGTATGGGCCACGCGGGCGCGATCATCGCCGGCGGATCAGGTACTGCGGCCGAGAAGATCGCTGCATTCCGTGCGGCGGGTGTCGAGGTAGCGGAATCCCCTGCGGAAATTCCCGAAATGGTGCAGGCGGAGCTGGAAGGACGCACCACGCGCTTGAAGGCACGTGTCGTCGATGTCCGTCCGAAAGTGACGCTCGCTGCTTCGGCGCGCAAGTCCACGCCGACACGCACGCAGTCGAAGGCCGCGAAGAAAGCCAAGCCAGCACCAAAGGCGAAAGCCAAGAAGTCGCCGGCCAAGAAAAAGACGAAGAAGAAGTAAATCGCCGGGCACGCCATTCTCCTGAATGGCGTCTCGCCAATCAGGAGATTGGCGCTCCCAGAAAAGGAAGTACATTGGAACGTACTCTCATGATCATCAAGCCCGATGCCACCGGGCGCAATCTCATCGGCGAAATTCTCCGCCGGGTCGAAACCGCACGATTCACGATTAAAGCATTGCGTATGGTGCACCTCACTCAAGCTGATGCCCGCAAATTTTACGCCGTCCACGAGGGCAAGCCCTTCCTCGACTCACTGGTAACGTTCATGTCGTCGGCTCCGGTTGTCGTCGTGGCACTCGAAAAGGAGAACGCTGTCGTCGATTACCGCGCATTGATCGGCGCCACCAATCCCAAGAATGCCGCTTGTGGGACGGTGCGGTACGATCTCGCCGTTGATCTCGAACGCAATTCTGTTCATGGCTCCGATTCTGTCGAGAACGCCAAGGGCGAGATTGCTTTTTTCTTCCCGCATTTGGAGTAACTCAGGCCACGCGCGAGGGGATATGACAAGGGCCGGTCAGTGACCGGCCCTTATTGCGTCTGTATGTGTGTGCAGCTACGGACTGCAGGGATCGCAGAATGCCGACGCCGGTGCTCCGCGGAATGCAACATCGATAATGGCGATGACATCAACGATGTCGGTCACCGTCGAGCAGTTGACGTCCATTTCGCCCCACGGGCACTGCGGCAGACTATTCGACGAGTAGCCACGAAACGCCACATTCAACGCCCGCACGACATCGGTGATTTCGGTCGCGCCACTACAACTGAAGTCGGAGTAGCAGGCGCAGTTGCAGGTGAAGGCCGCACCGCCAACGGCGAAGCATGCATGTCCGTTGTTTGTGAATGGATAGCGAAGCGACTGGCCATGCTCGACAACACGGACCGCGTAGGTGCCATCGGGCAGCATGCCGAGTTCGTAGTCGATGCTGTAGGGGACAGTGGCTTGCGCGCAAAAAAGGCCTGGCTCCCAACGGTCGTTCGCGGAGATATCAATCGTGAATATGTTTTCGGATTGCGAGATGGTATGCCCGGTCACCGACCAACACGCATCGGTAAGGTATCCACCGACATGCACCGTGACCTCCGTGCCGACAGAAGGATTCGCCGGCAGAATGTCGATAGTGACGATCTCGGAGCGAACCGCTGAGCTTACCGAGACAACGATTACCGCGCAGGCCAATGCGACCCTACAAACCACTCTCATGCCGAATTCCATGGTCAATCTCCTCCGTGAGGGAGTTATGCACGAAAAGTAACCAGGGATGAAGTTTTCGCCACGGGTTTCAGCCGTCAAATCATGGAATTTGAGAGATTCAGTCGGGACTCGCTGACGCCTTAACCAACGGATGGCAGCTGGTTTGGGTATAGGGCGGATACGATTCCAGACTTGTCAGAGTCTCCCCGCTGCAAAACTTCTTGCCATACAGTCGGGAATACTGTCTCGTATCAGGTGTATAAAGGATCGACGGTGCCCATGCTGTCCGGCCATCACAATCCTGCGAGAGAGACGACTATGAAATCACTGACGATGATAATCCCGACTTTTCTGGTGCTCATTGCCGTCGGCTGCGATGGCTCTGGCCCAAACAAATCCAACAACACCGACCGTCCGCTCGCCGGGGGTGGACGATTCGACAACAATGATCCGGCCGAAGGTATCATCGACTCAAACGGAGTCGAGTATCCAGTCATCTACCCCGGCGAGGGTGTCTACCCGATCTACAGCTCCCACTCGGATTGCGCCAACTCCCCAGGCGAGCGAATCATCGACAACGTTGAGGCATGGACAGTATGGTGGGAAGCGACAACCCCGTGTCAGTGGCGCGGCGGCCCCAATGGCGGCGACGGCACGGTGGACTCCAATTGGGTACCGGGGGATAGCAGCGAGCCCTGCGGCGAACGGTGCAATGTCAAAGCCCCGTATGTCGACTTCGAGCAGTATGTTGTCGCGGCTGTCTCGGTCGAGTACGACTCCGGTGCGTTCTGCTACCGTTCGGTGTGGGTGACCGATATTCGCGAAGTCGACGGCAACACTACGATCTTTTATGACGTCTCCAAGCTCGACCAAACTTGTTGCGACATGCTCTTGGGAATGTTCGTGCCGATGGGTTATTCACCAGTTGAGGCAGTCCTCATCGAGCGCCCTGTTGCAGGTGTGATCAATTGGGTGCGGACAAACACGACGCAGGAATGCAAGGGACCAGATCCCAATGAACCGATGACGTTGCACTACACCGATGCGGCATGTGTGTTGGGCTCGGGTGAGGAAATTATCACCGACAGTGCCGCATGGAGCACATGGTTCCGCATGGCGTGGGGCTGCGATTCGGCGCGCTACGGCTACTATCCTCCCCATGGCGGTGGCGGGATGCCTTGGGACAGCAGTCAGATCGACCCCAACGGCGATACACTCAAGCCGTGGCCCGACTCAACCATCTACAATCCGTATCCATGGTGGGGAGAGCCATATGTCGACTTTTCCACTCATGCGGTGATCATCCTCCGCGCCGGTGAGCAGACCCACTGGGGCGGCGGTGTATGGCTTACTGATATCGATCGAACCGGCGGCACGACTTTCAAGTACACAGTTATGCAGCCCTCTGATAACTGCCCGCGGATGGATGACATGGGCATGATGGCCATGACCGGTAACCCGACAGTCGCGATCCGAGTCCCGCTGCCGATCGACCCACCAGTCACTTGGAATCGTCAATATGAAGCCATCAACTGCGACTGGGGCAACGACACCACGTGGACCGAACCGTGGCCCCCAATCGGC
>JBKKDE010000222.1:0-3309 GCA_046708665.1 Candidatus Zixiibacteriota bacterium
CAGAAGAAGTAGCGATTGAGTCGCCGTCGACAACGACCAACCCATCATCAACTGCCTCTGCATCGCGGGTGAATTTGACGTAAACAACATCCTGCCCCGAGTCGAGATTCTTTTCAAGCACGACGACCAGATTATAGTCCCCGTCATTGCCACCTGGATCGTTCGGAGTGGACGAGCATCCGGCCACAAGCGTAGCCGCCGCCAGTACCACGCTGGCACCTACTGTCAACCCCAAGAATCGCTTTGTCAGCCCCATTGTAATTCTCTCCCTGTCTTAGGATTATCGGCAGTCGCCGCTATCAAAGTTAGCCGAATTTGTAGCCCTCATGGTGCCTCCCGCATGATATCCTGGGAATATCGTCGGCACCATTTGTTACATTAGGCATGTAGGATTCAGTTCCCGGAGATTTTGACATCATGTGGTTCATTGCAATCAGCTCAACGGCCTTGTCCCTCCTCCTGATTGTGCTCTTCGCGCCTTGGCGAGTCGTCTGCCGGTGGGATGGAGGCAATGTGAACATTCGCTTGCGTTTCCTTGGCATGTCCGTACCGATCTGGAAAAGGAACGTGTTCGATCGAGCCAGGCACCGTGCAGAATCGGACAAGGGGAATTGGGCTTCTGAATTGGTTGATAGAATCGAAGCGGTCATCGACCACAAGGACACGCTCATGGAATCGGGGCGGATCGCAGTACGGTTGGCACGACGATTCGCCGGTTGGTGGCATCTCGAGGCCAGCAGGGTCGAAATCACTTTGGGGTTAGGCAATCCCGCGCATACCGGCATGGCCCTGGGGGCGCTCTCCGCCTTCGCTGGAACGATCGCGGGACGATGGCCACACATACAGATTTACGCACGCGCGAATTTCGACTCTCTTGTCTTATCGAGCCGCGGAGAGGTAATCATCAAGATTCGCGCCTGGGACCCGGTATGGGATATCATCCGGACATTGCCATCAGTGCCGTGGCGGGGACTTTGGAAGCTGAAACGTAGCGTAGCGTATCAACAATAGCAGGAGGAAAACCATGGCAAACGGTAGCCTTGTCGATGTTCTGCAGGCAGTGGTAGGCGAATTGCGCCAAATGGCGCGGTCGGAGAGTATCATTGGCGCTCCGGTTACAATCGGTGACCGCACTGTACTTCCGATTACCAAATTGTCATTTGGATTTGGGGCGGGAGGTGCCGAGGGAACGAGCACCGACAAAGGATCGGGATTCGGGGGCGGTGGTGGCGGTGGAGCGATGATCGAACCGGTGGCATTTTTGATCATGGACAAAGACAGGGTCCAGCTGCTGACCACAAAGAAAAGCGGCGTCGTGGAAGCCGTTCTTGAGGCGGCACCAGGGCTGATATCATCGATTAAGACCTGGACGGAGTCGAGACACCAGCCAGATGCTGGGGCCGAGCCGGGGGCGTGAGACATTGAATCGTTCGCCGAGCTATGGGGTATAACGATCTGCTGGCAAATGCCCGACAACCCACCTGAGGAATCACGATGTTTTCACTGCTTCTGGCACTCACACTTCCCATTCTTCAAGCTCAACCAATTACGCGGGAGCTTTCAACCCGATGGCATCCAACGGTCGCCATTGAAACCGGCTTGAACAACCTTGCATTCGTCGCGATTTGCCCCTCCCCGACCGATACGGGATCTCACTTTCTCGCAGTCGACAGCGCGGGCAAGATTGCCGAGCTGGCATTCGTAAATCGTGAATGGAAAGTGCGTGGGACAACGGCGATTGGTGAACGAATTGTTGCCGGTAGCTCTGGAGCGATGCGCGCGGATGAGGTCTGGTCGCTGTTTGTCGGCACCGAGACGGGTAAGATCGTTGAAATGAGACGCGGTGAATTGGGTTGGGGCCGTCATGAAGTGACCACTGTGGCGACGCCGATCCGTGCCGTCCGAGCATCCGAGCCGGGATTCCCCGGGCCATCACAGTTGTTCGTGATTGATGGTAAGGGCGAGGCGACCAACTGGTACGTCGGAGCGTCCGGCCGTTGGTATTCCAAACCGATTCCTCGTGTCGAAGGTGGAGCTACGCACATCTGTTTCGACTATCCGAGATCGGGTCTGCACTCGATCGTGGCGGGACCTGCCGGCATCATTTACAAATACATTCAAGACTCGATGGGAAACTGGAGCGGGGCTGCTTGGGACACAATGTCATCAGGATGCCGGGAACTGGCACCATCGGCAGATCCGACCCAAAAGGACATTTGCCTGTTCTACGTTGGCAAGGACGGCCACTTGCGCTACCTCTTTGACACTCGTCGAGACGACGTCACGGCCCGGTTAATCTGCGCAGAGGGTGCCTATCAGCTCATCGGCAAGGGCGATCAAAGGCGATTAAACGAGTTCTTTGGCATGGTTGGAGATGAGTTTCGAATCTTTGAATACGATCCAGGCCAACTTCAGTGGGTAGGAGTTCCGGTTCGCAAAATTCCCACGACCGTTGTATCCACCACGTTCGGTCCCGCGAGAGGGCGAACATTCCACACGATGTATGCTGCGACAATCGACGGTAAAATTTACGAGTTCGAAAGAGACGGATTGGAGAACGAGTAGCGATGACTATTTGAGCCGCCGGCGCCTGTTGTTGATAAAGTCCCAAAAGATGTAGCCGCCGAGGCGATCTGGTGGAGTGAAGTACGCGCGACCGCGGTTCAGTTCAGTTAATTTCCTCACAAATTGTTGCAAGTACGGATCTGAGGTTACCATGAATGTGGTGATCGAGATCTTCTTTTTCCTGCAGATCACAGCCTCATCCAATGTCCGGTTCACGATGACCGGGTCGAGCCCGACAGGGTTTTTATACAACGTCCCACTCGAGCGGCGTATCACGGACGGCTTACCATCGGTAATCATGAATATTTGCTTGTTGAGATGTTTACGGTGCATGAGAATCTGCCGCGCCATGCGCAATCCTGCCTGGGTATTTGTATGGTAGGGTCCGACACCGACATAGGCGAGCTCGGCCACAGGGATGATCTCGGCATCGTCCCCGAATACGACAACATCAAGCGCATCCTTGGGGAAGTGTGTCAGTATCATCTCGGCAAATGCCATCGCAACCTGCTTGGCGGGCGTGATACGATCCTCGCCATAGAGGATCATCGAGTGCGAGATGTCGATCATCACGACCGTGGCGCAACTCGACGCGTGCTCGGTCTCGAACACCTCCAGGTCGTCCTCGACGATGCGGATCGTGCCCGCCGCCGCGCCGTCGGGCGCATCGAACGCGCCGTGGCGCATGGCGTTCTGCAGCGAGCGGCTGGAGTCGATCGACATCGGGTCGTCGCCGAACTGATA
>JBKKDE010000223.1:0-4713 GCA_046708665.1 Candidatus Zixiibacteriota bacterium
CCAAGAGCAGGCTCGCGAGTACGCTCGCCCTCCATTCAAGCTACCTACAAGAGCAGGCTCGCCCTCACGCTCCGCTCAGGATCTTCGACGAGTACGCTCGCCCTCCAATTCAATTTCGCTCATCCAAAAAAATAAAAAGGGCCGCCCCACGACGGGACGGCCCTCTCTGCGACTGGTCGGATGTCTACTTATTGATCTCCGCCCCTTGACCAGCGGCAAGTTTGAAGGAAAGCGTCCCTGCAGGATCAATTCCAGCCAAGGTGCCGGAAGCTTTCGTTCCGATAAGGCAATCGTTCAAGCCGTAGCCCGACTCGTTGCCATCAGCGCACAATTCCTCGCATAGCGCGATGCACTCGGGCGGGCAGAGAGCTGCGCAGTCGGCCGAGCTCACGATTTCACAGGCGGATGCGCAATCGGTCGGATCACAACTCGCTGACGAACCTACAGAACCAGCAGTGAAAGACAGACCCAGTGCCAGCACCATGAATGCCAGCATGACGAGATGACGTTTTGTCGTCACGTGTTGCTCCCTCTTATGAGTGAACTCAGTCCCACCACGGGAATGAGCTAGACGGGCCCAAGACGGCCCCTCAAATCAGAAAAAGGCAGTTCTCGATGCAGATAATGGAGCCGGATTCGGCCACAATGTGACCGGGTGGGGAATGCGTGTGGGAATTTTGTCGTGCGAAATGAGCAAGGGTCAAATGATCTGTCGCGAGCGTGGCGAGATACCGTCCCCCGTCGCCGTAGTATTGCTCGCCCTCCGACGCCCTGTCGGCGAGGACTCGTCCCGGCAGACAATAAAAGCACTCCGCTGCGCCCATCGGGCAATTGCCATCGGAGTCGGATGGGAACTGTTTGCAGGATTCAAATGGGGGACAAGAGACATCGGCGACGCAACAGCCCAGCTCCGCGATCTCATCGGCATCAGGGGCGCAGCATCCGAGCTCGGCAAGATCGACTTCCTCAGCCGCGCAACAGCCCCCGCGTATGGATGCGTCTGCCTTGACAATCCGGCAGCCGCTCTCAGACGGTCCCGACCAGCAGAGCATCTGGACCATCTCACCCGTTTCACCGTCCTCGCACTTACTGACACAGAGAACATATGGACCCGGCGCGGCCTGAAGACCGACTGTCAGTAGAGAAATGCAGAGAACTATGGCGAAGCGAAACCAGCGCATTGACCCTAATACGTACATTCCCAGGCCAAGGTTCAAAGAAAATGATGCCGGCTCGCCAAACTTCGAGCATTCATGTGGTGGGTCAGTTTGAGTGAGGGTCAGCCCTTGGGCTGATCAAGCGCGACGGTCGGCCCAAGGGCCAACCCGCACTGATGTTGCAAATTAAGGCGAATTGACCCACTACGCGGATTAGGGTCCACAGTCGGGCATCGTCCTTGTCTGCCTCACAGATCGTTGGTATAATCGACCCGGGTTCGTGCTAAGCGGGGAGTTAGCGGTGCCCTGTACCCGGAACCCGCTGTACCGGGGCTGAAGACCGTCCGAGGCCTTTTGCCCGGCACGATGCAGGTACGTTAAGCGATGTTGATGACCGGGTCTTGCGCAACGGTCGGTCGCCCAAACCCGCCAGGACCGGAAGGTAGCAACGGCAAGCTGATCGTATCGTGTGACGTAAGGTGGCCCAGTTGGAGTTGGCTGGCGGGCCGGTTGTGTCGAGCGGGGTCGACGACGGGTGCACGAACCTTTTTTTATAGGTCCTATGGGACCTATGGGATCTATAAAAAATGACCACTTCCTACCAGGCCCTCGCCCGCAAGTGGCGCCCGCAGACCTTCGATGATGTCGTCGCGCAACCCCAAGTGACGACGACATTGAAGAACGCGATTTCCTCAGGACGCATCCACCACGCCTATCTCTTCTGTGGCCCGCGCGGTACCGGCAAAACCACCACTGCCCGCATTCTCGCCAAGGCGCTGAACTGCGACAAGGGGCCGACCGCCGAGCCATGCAACGAGTGCCAGGCCTGCAAATCGATTACCAACGGCTCCAACCTCGATGTCCTCGAGATCGACGCCGCCTCCAATACTGGCGTTGATCAGATACGTGATTTGCGCGACTCAACGATGTATGTGCCGGCGCAATCGCGATTCAAAATCTACATCATCGATGAAGTCCATCGCCTTTCGGCCAGCGCCAAAGACGCGCTCCTCAAGACTCTCGAAGAACCGCCAGCAGCGGTCAAGTTTATCTTCGCTACCACCGAAGCTCACGAAGTCCCGCAGACAGTGCGGTCGCGCTCATTGCGTCTCGATTTTCACCTCCTGTCGCAGGATGATCTCCGTAAGCATCTGCTGACCATCGCCAAGAATGAGAAGATCGACGTCGAGCCCGGTGCCATCGATGTGATCGCCACCGAAGCATCCGGTTCAGTCCGTGATTCACTTTCGTTGCTCGATCAAGTGTCTGCCTACGCTGGCGGCAAGATCACGACCGAACTAACCACCGAAGCACTCGGCCTCGTAGACTCTCAAATTCTCTTCGCCTTTACCGATGCCGCCGCGAAGGGCGACCCCGCTGCAACTCTTGAGGCAGTGGCCGCGGTCGCGCATGCGGGACGAGACTATCAACAATTCGCACGCCAGCTGTCCGAGCACTTGAAACGGCTCCTGTTCGCGAAATCACTTGGCGCAAAGTTTTCCGATGAGGGACTGGGTTCCGAAGACACCGAGCGGTATCGCAAAACATCCGAGCCGTGGGACGAAAACGACCTCCTTCGGCTGTTGCTTATGTCCGTCGAAGTCGGTCATCGAGTGCGCAAAGGGACACCGCAGCCGCGTATGGAGCTCGAACTTTTCGCTATGCGTGCCGCAAAACTGGATTCGTCGGTCAACATCCGCGCTCTGGTTGAACGTCTGGAGAATCAGGGAATTTCGACACGCACGTCAGCGCCGTCAGTGCCTCCTCCGTCTGCGGCGCCTCAAGCCATGTCGCCAGTCGCGAGTAAGCCGATGGTACGACCACCGGAGCCGCAACCGGACCCGGCACCGGGACCCAAGGTGAGTGCGAGGCCAACGATCAGCTCCGACGGCGACGTGAGTTGGGACCCGATATTGGAAGTCATCTGCGAGCACCGCCCCACACTGCGCTCGCTGCTCGGCCACGCCAAGCTTGTGCGGACAGCGCCGGGGACGTTTGAACTGCATGTCCCAAAGACAAACGAGTTCCAGCAACGTCAACTCGCCGAGAAGCCGGTACGCGACCTGATCCACTCCGAGATCATCAACGCTGTCGGATCGGGAGCGCGAATCACAACACACGTCAAGAATACCAAGGCGACATCAGACTCGGAGAAGTCCGCTGGTTCCACGCGTAATGCCGCAAAAAGCCTTACGCCCGAGATGCAGGCCGATCACGGCCTCCAAGAAATACTGCGCCGATTCGATGGGGAAATCGTAGAATAGGGTTCACCTGAGCGAGATTTGCCGCAGGCAAAACGAGTCGAAGGGCTCGATGACTGGAGATACAATGTCGAACATGGATCAAATGCTCAAACAAGTCCGCAAGATGCAAGCCGAGATGGAAAAGATTCAGCAAGCGCTCGAAAACGAAGTCGTTGAGGGCACCGCTGGCGGCGGCATGGTCAAAGTCACCGTCAACGGCAAGCGCGAAGTTCTCACGGTGAAAATCGACCCTGAGGTCGTCAAGTCCGACGACATCGAGATGCTCGAGGAGCTGATCTGCGTGGCCATCAATCAAGCCAATCAGAAAGCCGCCGACTTGCAGGCGCAAAGCATGTCGAAATTGACCGGTGGAATGCCGTTGCCCGGCGGAATGGGGTTCTAGAGATGTCGTTGCGAGGAGCGTAGCGACGAAGCAATCTCCTCCTCAGCGTACTCGTAGCCGGGAGTCAGGGGATTGCTTCGGCGCAAAGGGCGCGCCTCGCAACGACACCATGCGTGTGATATGGCCAACACCTCAGCCACACTCGATCACTTGATCGACCAATTTGCGAAGCTGCCCGGAGTAGGCAAGAAGTCTGCCTACCGCTTGGCATATCACGTCATGCAAGCGCCGATCGATCAGGCGCGCGCACTGGCGATGGCGATAGTTGCCGTGAAAGAGAAGATCGTCTTCTGTTCGCAGTGTTTCAATGTCACTGATGACGATCCCTGCCCAATCTGCCGTTCGAGCGAACGAAACAAGTCGCTCGTCTGCGTGGTCGAAGAGCCGCACGATGTCTTAGCCTTCGAACGATCGGGCGCCTTTCACGGTCTGTACCATGTCCTTGGGGGAGTGTTTTCTCCACTCGATGGCATTGGCCCGGAGGAGCTAAAGATTTCAGAGTTGGTCGCGCGCGTCAAAGACGATGGCATACGTGAGATCATCATCGCCACCAACCCGACCGCCGAAGGCGAAATGACCGCCAACTACTTGGCCAAAGTCCTAAAGCCCTTGGGAGCGACCATCTCGCGCATCGCCCGCGGCCTACCAATGGGCGGTGACGTCGAATACGCCGACACGAATACGATCATGAGAGCACTGGAAGGGCGAACAGAATTTTAGCGACGAATCCGTGCGCGCCAGGCGCCCTCGCCGGGCGCAACTGCGCTTAAGGACCTGACGTTGTGGACCCCAGGCGTCTCGCCTGGGGCAACCCGCTATACCATTCCGACTACTGGACGTACAAAACTCACAGTACCGAAGCTATTCTTCGTTACAACTACGACACTGCAACACGAGCGGCTATTTATCG
>JBKKDE010000224.1:0-3423 GCA_046708665.1 Candidatus Zixiibacteriota bacterium
CCCCGAGAGTTCATCGTGTGCGGAAGTCTGGTCGGTGACGATATCGGGGATTTCGTTGCGACGCACCAATTCGGGCAACACGTCGGCGCAATTCCCGACAAGCCCAATTGAGATGGCCTGCTTTGCGGCGACGGCGTCCTTGACCCACTTCAGAGCGACATCGAGTGATGATGTCTTGCGATCGCAAAAGGCCTTCTCGATGCGCCGGTCGATGCGAGTCTCATCGACTTCGACGACGAGTGCGACACCGCCGTTGAGAGTGACCGAGAGCGGCTGTGCGCCACCCATACCACCCATGCCGCCAGTAAGAACCCACCGTCCAGAGAGATCGCTATTGAAATGCTGGGCGGCTACGGCAGCGAATGTCTCGTATGTGCCTTGAAGAATTCCCTGTGTGCCGATGTAGATCCATGATCCGGCGGTCATCTGGCCGTACATCATTAGCCCTAGCGCTTCGAGGCGGCGGAATTCTTCCCAGTTGGCCCAACGTCCGACTAGATTGGAATTGGCGATCAGGACACGCGGAGCAGATGGCTGAGTTCTGAAGATTCCGACAGGTTTGCCGGATTGAACAAGCAATGTCTCGTCGTTTTCGAGGGAGCGCAGTGATGCCACGATTTGGTGAAAGCAGTTCCAGTTGCGCGCTGCCTTGCCCGAACCACCGTAGACTATCAGGTCCTCCGGGTGCTCAGCAACCTCGGGGTCGAGGTTGTTGTGGATCATGCGGAGAGCCGCTTCCTGCACCCATCCCTTACAGGTGATCGAGTTGCCTCGCGGGGCGCGGAGGGGGGTGTAGGCTACGTGCGGATTCGCTGATCCTGTACTGACTGTTGTCATGCATTTCCCATTTCGTACTTTGTGCTCTCAGTGATGTGGACGTTCAGCCTGCAAGCACAGGCCAAAAGCCTGTGCCACCATAACCGATGTTGCTCTACGCGACAGCGGCGGTCGTAACTTCTTCCATGATTGCCGGCAATGCCCCTCGGTGCAGCTCGCGCAATCCACTGACTGAATCATCTATGAAAGGCTTCAAGACAAATCGATCCTGACTGGTCACGTGTCCGAGGAACTGGAATGGCACGCCGTCGGCTTTGACCGCCTTCTCGATCGTGGCGCGATCTTCCATCGCAAATGAGATGACGAAGCGCGACTGGCTTTCGCCAAACAACAAAGCGTCGGGACGAATTTTGGAGAACGAGAGGTCGCCATCGAATCCCTTCATCCGATCATCAGGGCCAAGGCACATTTCGAACAGCGCGATAGCTAGGCCGCCGTCGGAACAATCATGGGCTGCGACAATCCAACCCTCGCGAATAGCACGCGTCACGAATTGCTGAACTGCGAATTCCCGCTCAAAGTCGAGGATCGGTGTCTGACCGGCGACCTTGCCGTGCACAAGCTTCAGATATTCGCTACCGCCGAGTTCTTCGAGCGTGACACCTAACAACGCGACGCCATCTTCGGGCTCGTTGAAGTGTCCGGTTGTGATCAGATCGATGGATTCGATCTTCCCGATCATTCCGATCGTCGGCGTGGGGAATACCGCCCGGGTCGGGTCTTCGTTGTAGAAACTGACATTGCCTCCGGTGACCGGAGTCCCGAAGACGCGACACGCCTCACCCATGCCACGGACGCACTCGGCAAACTGATAGTACATCTCGGGTTTGTAGGGATTTCCGAAGTTCAAACAGTTGGTAATCGCCAATGGCCTGGCGCCGACACACACGAGATTGCGTGCGGCTTCGGCAACTGCGATCTGAGCCCCGACACGTGGGTTGAGATAGCAATAGCGACCATTGCAATCCGTCGTCGCGGCAAGAGCTGTGCTGGTCTTGCGAATGCGGATCACGCCCGCATCCATCCCGGGACCGAGTGCGGTGCCCGTGCGGACACTCTGGTCGTATTGGCCGAAGACCCAGCCCTTATCCGCGAGGTTGGGTACGGCGACCATCTTGCGCATGATGGGGCTGAAGTCTTTGGGAATGGCCAGATCACGAATGTCGAATGCATTCAGTTCGTCGAGGTACTCAGGACGCCTCTCGGCGCGTTTGTACTGCGGCGTCGAACCACCCAGCGACAATGCATCTGCCGGGATGTCAGCCTTGCGAACTCCCTCGTGATCGACGATGAATCGTCCACCGGGAATGACTTCGCCGATCTTTGCGCAATCCAATTGCCACTTGGTGCAGATTCGCTTGATATGGTCATCTTTGCCAAGCTTGGCGATCACGAGCATCCGCTCCTGCGACTCAGAGAGCAGAATTTCGTAGGGAGTCATACCGGATTCGCGAACGGGCACACGGGCGGTGTCGATATGAATTCCTTGCTCGCCGCGGAATGCGGTTTCGGAGCAAGAGCACGTGATTCCTGCTGCCCCCATGTCCTGAATCCCGACCAGCAAATCCTGATCGATCATCTCGAGTGTGGCCTCGAGCAGGAGTTTTTCGGTGAACGGGTCGCCGATCTGCACTTGGGGACGTCGGGCCTCGGATTTTTCCGAGAGCTCTTCGGACGCAAACGTGGCACCGTGGATGCCATCGCGGCCAGTCTTGGAGCCGACAACAAACACGGGCGCACCAACTACAGACGCCAGCGCTTTGGCGATCTTGTCGGTGCTCACAACACCAATCGCCATTGGATTCACCAATGGATTGCTCGTGTACGAGTCCTCGAAGACTGTCTCGCCGCCGATGTTCGGGACGCCGAAGCAGTTGCCGTAGTCACCGACACCACGCACTACGCCATCGACAAGATAGCGCACACGCGCATTGGTCGGATCGCCGAATCGCAGTGAGTCGAGCACCGCAATCGGACGCGCGCCCATAGTGAATACATCGCGCAGAATGCCGCCGACACCGGTGGCCGCGCCCTGATAGGGCTCAACCGCCGACGGGTGATTGTGCGATTCAATCTTGAAAACAATCGCCAGGCCATCGCCCCAGTCGACAACGCCGGCATTCTCCTCCCCTGCTTTGGCGAGCATGGCTTCACCTTCGCGCGGCAGCGTCTTGAGGAGAATGATCGAGTTCTTGTAGCTGCAATGCTCCGACCACATGACCGAAAAAATGCCCAGCTCGGTCCAAGTCGGCTCGCGTCCGAGCATCGACTTGATGGTGTCGTACTCGTCGGGCGTTAGCCCGTGGTCAGCGACCGCTTGGGAGGTGACAGCGGGGTCGGGCATACTTCGCACTTCATCAGTGCGAGTGCGATTGGATGGTGCCATGCGGGAATGTAAAACCAGCGAGTGGGCGAATCAAGTGTACAGGGCGCGACGGACACCTTCGTACTTCGCGAGGACGCAGGCGGCCATTGAGAAAGATCGGTCCGGAAAGGCGCGGACCGTGGCAGGCAAGAATGCCCGCCCTCCTCAGAAGCCTTTAGGAGGACGGGCATTCTTGCCCGTCAGGCGGGCCGCTGTTGGCC
>JBKKDE010000225.1:0-9347 GCA_046708665.1 Candidatus Zixiibacteriota bacterium
ACTACCCGATCCCGGTTCACCGCCAGAAGGCGTATCCCGAAATGGCGGGCTTAAATTTCCCCGTGACAGAACGGCTCTGCGGACGCATCGTATCGTTGCCAATGTTTGCGGAGCTGACCGAAGCGCAGATTGATCATGTTGCCGCGGTCGCCTGTCAATCGGTTAATCTCTGAAACGGCGGACGATAGCACACATGGCCAAACTGCAACGCGCCCCATCCGTTCCCGCTCCGGCGAAAGCCGTGCAGGCAATCGCTTGGAAGGGGTGGACCCACATCTTGGACAGTTCCTCCGCGCGTCTTGTGGCCATCGGGCTTGTGGTGCTCCTGACTATCGTGTGTCGTTTCGTCAATCTCGGAGCCGATCCTCCCGTGGATGTGTCGTGGAGTCAGGACCTACTGACGGACCCGCCCCAGTATTCGTCGTATGCACGGACTGCTGTGGCCCACAACGCGTGGAATCCATGGAACGACGAGAAGCTCGTCTTTTTCCGCAAGAACATCACGGGCATCTTCGCGTACATCGTCTTCACAATCTTTGGCCCAAGCGTTACCACGTCGAATCTCACCGCGGTGCTCCTCAATCTTGTTGCTGTGGGATTTCTCGCATGGGGTGTTGCACGAACGTTTGGATTCCTCGCTGGGTTCACGGCCGCCTGGGTCCTTGCGATCAACTACCTGTTCGTGTCATACGGGCGCCAGCCATTTCTCGAAGTCGTCTCGAATGCCTGCCTCGCAGTTGCCTTCTGGGCTATTCTGTCATCGACGCATAAGTGGTGGTGGGTCGTAGTTGGTGGGCTCGTTGCCGGTGCAGGGACGTTCTTCGGCAAGGTGACAGCACTCCATGCTGCGCCGGTCTTCATTCTCGCCACAATTATGCAAGCCCTCGATGATGACGCGGCGGTTAAGGGGATAGCGCGTTGGCGACGGCCGCTCGGTTACCTGGCCGGCTTTGGCTTCGTTGCCGCCCTGTGGTACGTCTTCGCGTATAGCGCGGCTTCCGACGAAGTCAAAGCGTATCTGACCGAACAATCGCGAACTCTGTATGGCGCACCGGTTGGGCTGGAATCGCTAAGTGGATTCATTCGTCAGTTCTTCTCACTGGGCGTGGACACCAAAGTCATGACATGGTCGCCACTCGCCGCGATCGCTGGTCTGGTCGGCGTCTGCGGCATTCTCCTCTGGTCAGTTCGCAACCGTGCCAACCTTCCGTGGTGGCGTCAGCTCGCGCCCTTCGCGTTCCTTACTGCGGGCTGGTTTCTGTGCGCGTACACAGCATTCTCGCCGTTCAACTATCGTCCTGTCCGCTATCAGATCGTGATGTGGCTTCCGCTTGCTGCCGCATGCGGATGGTTGGTTCAACGACTGGTAGCCAAAGCCAAGTCACCGGCAAAGCCCATGGCTATCAGGTCACATTGGTGGGTCTTTCCGATACTGTTCGCCGCAGTGGCCATCGGGCTGCAACATTTCGTGTTTGAGAATCTTCTCGATCCGACCGGGCGCGGACAGGCGACGTCCAGCCAAAATGCGTCCATCATGGTCGGCCTGCTCGTAACTGCGGGCCTCCTCTGGTTCGCCTCCCGGCCCTCGACCGGGGCACTGAGCGCGCCGCGCACGAAGGCAATGTTTGAGGTGATCGTCGCCGTTCTGCTCGTCGGCGTGCTTGTTGAGCAGGGACGCCACTTTATTCGTTGGTGGAACTCGCCCGTACACACTCTCGAGTATGCCAACGCTGATCTTCCGCGGGTGCTCGGCCCCGATGCTGTGGTTACAGGTGAATGGTCGGCCCCCTTAACGCAACTTGCGCAATCGCCCATTGGGCTGACACACTTCTTCTCTCTCAAGGAATCGGCGGACTTCTTCTCGGCCAAGCCCATTACCCATGTGATTGTCGAAGACAAACCGGACGGCGCGTTCTTCAAGGATTTCCCGCAGCTCTCGCAATCGGCCGCTAAAGTGACCAACTACACGATCCGCAATTTGCGCATCGGCGTATGGCGGGTTGCCGAGTCGGGTGGCAATGAGCAGGCCAAGTTATATCAACCGTCGTTCTTGGAGCGATTGCGGCTGGAGCCAGCGACTCGCCCCTTGGAATCGATCTTGGTTGATCTGAATCAACGGGTGAGCGACTCTGCGAACTATTATTCCGGCTGGGCGTTTGCCGCCGATCTCTACCGGCGCGCCGACCGTAAACCCGAGGCCGTAAGAGCGTACAGCAAAGCGCTAGAATTCTACCCTGACGACTTCGTTCTTCTCGGACAAGCCGGGGACCTGTCATGGGAGATATATCGCACCGACGGTGGACCCGCAGAGCGGGATCGCGCTGTTGAACTCTGGCAACGCGCCCTGCGCGTCACGCCGAACAATCCGCAGATTCTCGAACGACTGCGTCAGGCCGCACGATCATGATGAACCGGAGACCCATGGATCCAGCGTCGGTCGAAGTTACCGTTGTGCTCCCCGCCCATAACGAGGAAGGGAATGTCCTCCCGTTGATGGATCAGTTCGGCGAGCTTGCGCGTAAGGCGCGTTTTACCATTGAGGTTGTCCTGGTTGATGACGGTTCGACCGATCAGACTCTGCCCAGAGCTGTCGAAGCGCAGCAAAAGCACCGGTTTCTACGCATCATCGCGCTGCCTTATCGACGAGGTCTGACCGAGGCGCTCCGTGCCGGATTTTCCGTCGCACGAGGCCAAATCGTCGTCTTCTATCCCGCTGATCGCCAATTTCATCCGGCGGATATACCGCGTATGGTTGAGAAAGTGCGTTCCGGATATGATTTGGTGACCGGACGCAAAATCGGCTTCTACAACAAAAAGTTTGTGTCGAGTTTCTACAATCGCCTGTCGCGTTGGCTCTTTCCGTCGATCAAAGTATCCGATCTCAATTCCGTTAAGGCGTTTCGTCGCGAGCTTGTCGATGTATTCGATTATCGCCATGACTGGCACCGGTTCTGGGTCGCGATCGTCGCCGAAGCTGGATACCGCATCGGCGAGGTGGATGTCACACTCTATCAACGCGGAGCAGGGCGATCCAAGTTTGGGATCTGGCGTATTCCCGGCGGCGTGCTCGATCTGGTCGCTGTGAAGTTTCAGTATCACACCATGAAGCGTCCACTCTGGTATTTCGGGATGACCGGAATCGCTTTGTTGGCTGCCTCGTTTCTCTTGGGTGGAGTCGCCATCTACCAACGGTTCGTCGAGGGGCATGGATACCGTCCCCTCGTCTATCTCGTTATGTCTCTCGGAATGGCCGGAGTTGTATTCTTCGCCATCGGATTCCTCGCTGAGGCGGTCGCCGGAGTCCGCCAGCAACTCGAGCAATTGAAGCCAAGCCCCAAGCATCATGTACACAAGCCCGGATCGCCTGATGCCGGGCAGCCGCGACGCCCCGAGCCCGAACGCCCTGCGCCCCGCCCCGAGCGTCCGGAACGTACAGAGCATCGTGACAGCGGCAATGAGCGCCTACGCGATCAGAATCGTTCACGACGTAACCAGACGCCGCGACGTGATGAGCCCCGTCGCAATGAACTGCCACTCAATGCGACTCCCGTGGCGGGTTCGCCACCCATTGCAATTTCGGCTGCGGTTCCAGAACTCGAAGTCTCTTTGTCGCCGGTCGAAGCACGGCACGAGATATCACACGTCGAACAGCCCGTAGATCGCCCATCGAATCACCTCGATTCTCCGTCCGCGGCAAGTGAGCGCGATGCTGAGCCAGTAGACACCGAATCAGATCGTCCCGTCACGAGCTCCTCAGAACCGAATGATGTGCCGACACCACAAACGCAGCCGGGGATGTATGGCCGGCGCAAGCGCGGTTAGTGATCATGGGCACATCGCCCCAACGGCTCGACGTTCTCTTTCTCACGCACAACTTTCCACGTCATTCGGGTGACTTTTCGGGCCGATTCCTTGAACGGCTCGCTCGGCTCCTCTTGGAACGCGGCGTCCGTGTCGGCGTAGTAGTGCCTCATGATCCCGGTGCCGCCGAACATGAGATCATCTCGGACATCTCAGTCTGGAGATACCGCTATGCTGACGACGCCAATGAAGTATTGGCCTATCGGGGACAGGCGGTTTCCCCCGCAATTACCGGTCCCACAGGGCTATGGGCACATCAACGCTTCTTCTCGGCATTCAAGCGTCTCGCGCGAACGGTGTGCCGCGAGACACAACCTCGCGTGATCCATTCTCATTGGTGGCTCCCAGGTGGCTGGGTCGGCCAGTCCGTCGTCGGCAAGGAGCGATTTCTCGTAACGTGTCATGGAACCGACGTCCGGTTGCTGGAACGCAAGGCATGGATGCGACCAATGGCGGCACGCGTGTTTCGCCGCGCAGATTTGGTGACAACAGTCTCGGGCGCACTGGCGCACTCGCTCGAGCGCAGTGCGCCGGCGTGCGCGGCCAAGTTGCGCATCGCACCGATGCCGCCGGAGGATTCACTCTTCGTCGGGGAACCTCGGTTGTCGATGACCGAGCCACCGCTCATCCTGTGCGTGACCCGCTTCACGCCGCAAAAACGCAACGACATTCTTATCCGCGCGCTAGCCGTGCTCAAGTCGCGCGGATTCCAGTTCAACGCCCGATTGATTGGCGATGGCGGCACAGAGCGTGAAAAAGTGGCACGACTGATTGGAGAACTCGGCCTCTCGCACCGTGTAGAGATTGAATCAATCATGACTCAGGACAAACTGGCCAATGAATACCGCCGTGCCGATGTCACTATTCTTCCGGCAGTCGATGAGGGGTTTGGGTTGACCTTGGTCGAGGCGCAATTGTGCGGGTGTCTGGTGATCGGGGCGAATTCCGGCGGCATCACCGATATCATCACCGATGGCCAGACCGGCCTGCTCTTTACACCGGACGACGCGGAAGAGCTCGCTTCGGTTTTACACCGGGTGCTGACCAACGATGAGCTTAGGACTCGCCTTGCCCGAAATGGACGCCAATCTGCTATCGCCAATTTTTCGTCCCGCGCCATAGTCGATCGTTTTCTCCAATGGTATCAGTTGGGTTGAAGCACGATCGACCTTATCTTCGCCACGTATGACTTCTAAGCTGCCCATCGTGAAAGCTCTGGTTGTGATCCCGACCTACAATGAGGGAGAGAATCTACCGCGCATCGTTCCGGAAGTTCTGGCGCAGGATGAACGGATCCAGATTCTTGTGGTCGATGACAACTCTCCCGACGGCACCGGACAAGTGGCGGATCAATTGGCTGCGGAAAATCCCCGCATACATGTTTTGCATCGACCCGGAAAGCAAGGGCTGGGCAAAGCCTACTTGGCCGGATTCGGCTGGGCCTTGGAGCGCGACTATGACCGAATTATCGAGATGGATGCCGACTACTCACACCATCCCAAGTACCTTTCTCCGATGCTTGCTGCCTCCGAGGACGCCGATCTGGTGCTGGGATCGCGGTACATCTCCGGAGTAAACGTCATTAACTGGCCCATGAGTCGGCTGCTACTTTCGTATTTCGCCAACGTCTATGCGCGCATCATAACCGGCATGACTGTGCGCGACCTAACAGGCGGCTTCAAGTGCTTTCGACGTTCAATTTTGGAAGCGATCAATCTCAACGCCATTCACTCCAATGGCTACGCGTTTCAAATCGAGATGTCGTTTCGTGCACATCGGCGCGGATTCTCGATCAAGGAAATCGCCATCGTCTTTGCTGATCGTGAACATGGTCAGTCGAAGATGTCGAAGGCGATCGTACGCGAAGCCATATGGATGGTCCCCAAGTTGCGCCTGATGGCCATCTTCGGGCGGCTGGGGTGAATCCGGCATCGGGCTCGGATACCAACCGTGGTGGACGGCCGGACAACAACGCGGTCGCGCTGGTCGTCGTCACTCACAATTCCGCTGCCGCCCTGCGACAACTCCTCGACTGCGTTGAGTCATCAACGCTGGACACCTTTACGGAAATCGTGGTCGTCGACAACGCATCGACCGACTCCACTGTTGAACTCGTGAGACGCCGACTGCCATCGGCCATAGTCATCACCAACGGCACAAATCTTGGATTCGCGACAGCGGTGAACCAGGGCGTAAACGCGACCTCAGTCGGGCTTGTCTTACTCGCCAATCCCGATGTGCAGTGGAGTGATGGCACAATTTCAAAGTTGAGACGATTTCTGGCGGATCATCCAAACGCCTCAGCAGTTTGCCCGCGGCTGCTATATCCGGATGGCGCAACGCAGTCATCAATCCGACGTTTCCCGACCCACCTGAACATCTGGCTCTCGCGTCAGTCCCCGTTGCGATCCTTACAGCACCTGATGCCATTTCGCTACTCGTACACTGCGAACGACCCCATAAGCCCCGAACGCGTGGAGGCGGTTGCAGCGGCATTCATGCTGGTACGGCGCGATGCGTTTGAGGCGGTTGGCGGAATGGACGAGGGATACTTCCTCTACGTCGAAGATACCGACCTCTGCAAACGGTGGCATGATCGCGGATACGAAGTGTGGGTCGATCCGACTGTGACTGTGACTCACGACTGGCGAGGGGGAAGCGGCAATCGTCATCTGTTGCGGGCACATCATCGGCGCGGGATTCGTCGCTACTTCCACGTCCATCACGCCGAAAAATCGCTCCGAAATGCGATACTTGACAGTCTATTGACTTTCGCGGATTGGTGGTATCGTTTCCGCGGCACAGGCAGCGAAGGGCAGCGTTCGTGAACGAACTATCCATTCTCCTTGGGGTAATCCTGCTCGGTGCGCTCACGGCCCAACTTACCCTGCCGCCCATCGCATCACTGTGTCACAAACACGACTGGCTGGATCACCCGCGGGCCGGGAAGATACATTCGCGACCAACTCCGCGTCTCACGGGCGTGACGATCTACCTCGCAATCTGGCTCCCGCTCTTGGCGGCATCGATACTTTTGCCCGATGCCATGCGCGAATTCAACGCCCACGCCGTCGTCTTTTGGATCGGCGGACTGGCGATTCTAGTTCTTGGTGTCATCGATGATCTTCATCCACTGACCAGCGTTCCGAAGTTGGCTGTGCAGATCGCCGTTGGGTCGTTGCTCTACTGGGCCGGTATCGGTTTCGACCGGCTTTGGATTCCCTTCGTCGGCGGTTTTCCTTTAGGATTGTTCGCCTGGCCGGTTACGCTCCTCTGGTTTCTCATCCTCGTAAATGCCGTAAACATCATCGACGGCATCGATGGACTCGCCGCCAGCACTGCAGCGGTGGGGTGCATTTCGCTCATTTGGGTGAGCTGGGACATTCAGCTTCCGCCCGTGTGGATCGGCGCGGCCGCGTTGTTGGGTGGATTGATCATCTTCCTCAGGTACAATCGCCCGCCGGCAGAAGTGTTCATGGGCGACTCTGGGTCCCTTTCGATTGGATACTTTTTCGCGATGGTCGCTCTCTTTGCCCCGATCAAGCGGTTTACTGCGCTGGCGTTCTTTGTCCCGATTCTCGCACTCATGCTGCCTCTGCTTGAGTCCGCGTTCTCCATCGGGCGTCGCTCGCTGGCACGCAGTAATCCATTTCGGGGCGACACCGGGCATTTGCACAATCAACTCCAACGTGCAGGATTAACCGACTTTCAGATCCTACTGATCTACAATGGCATCGCGGCGATTGTGGGTGTATTCTGTGTCGGATTCCGGTTCGCGAACCGGCGCATTCTCGCTATCCTGCTGGGAATTTTCGTATTGTCCGTGCTTGTGGGCTTGGGTATTATCTTACGCCGACGAAAACAGGACGCGGACAAGTCGGCCAACTGAACACTGAGGTTCAATGGTACCCGGCACTTATCTCGACTTCGAGAAGCCAGTCATCGAGCTTGAGGCCAGAATCCGCGATATGCGGGATTTCGCCCAGGGCGAAAATGTCGAGCTCTCTCGCGAGATCAAGCTTCTCGAGAAAAAGCTTGAACGCCTCAAGAAAGATACGTTCTCCACTCTAACTCGTTGGCAGAGAGTGCAGTTGGCGCGTCATCCGATGCGTCCCAGCACCATTGACTACATCGAGCGCATTACCACCGACTTCATCTCGCTGCACGGCGATCGCGGCTACGGTGACGATCATGCGCTCGTGGGCGGAACTGCGCTCATTGGTGATCGTCCGGTAGTGGTCATGGGCCAGCAAAAAGGCAGAACAACTAAAGAGAAGCTCTCCAACAACTTTGGCATGATGCATCCCGAAGGATATCGTAAGGCAATGCGTCTCATGAGGATGGCCGAAAAGGGTGGGCGCCCGGTCGTCATATTAATCGACACGCCAGGTGCGTTTCCCGGAATCCAAGCCGAAGAGCGTGGCCAAGCCGAAGCGATCGCGCGCAACCTTCGTGATATGTCCCTTCTCTCAATCCCGATAGTTGTCACAGTCATTGGTGAAGGCGCCTCAGGGGGTGCTCTGGGCATAGGAATGGGTGATAAGCTACTGATGATGGAGAATGCGTGGTACTCGGTGATCTCTCCCGAGGGGTGCGCTGCAATTCTCTGGCCGGGTGAAGCCGCGGCCAATGCCCCCAAGGCAGCCGAATCGTTGCGCGTGACAGCCGACGATCTTGTCGAGATGGGGCTGGTCGATCAGGTCGTTCAAGAACCCCTTGGCGGCGCGCACCGTGACCCTGATGAGGCCGCACTCTTCCTCAAGACCGCAATATTGGATTCGCTCGTCGAGCTGTCGGCGTTGGACCTGACGACGCTAATTGCGAAACGCAGGGCGAAGTATCGCAACATCGGCGTTTTTGGAGACGACGAGACTTTTTGACCGTACTATTGATCCCAATGCTGGACAATGCGTTCTTAAAACTGTTGGTTTGTCCTGAATGCAAGGGACAGTTGACATATGACTCCCAAAACGGTACGCTCGATTGTACGGCGTGCCGCTTGCGGTATCCTGTGCGTGACGGAATTCCCGTCATGCTTGTAGCAGAAGCGCAGTCGTTTGAGTCTGTCACCACACGTCACCAATCGGGAGAGCCCGAATGAAATTATCGAAGTTCTGCGAAGAAGAGTTGATGTCCTTCGATCTTGCGGCGAGCACCAAGGAGGACATCATCAAAGAACTTGTCGACATCGCCGCCAAGTCGAGTATGGTTCGTGACAAAGAGGAACTCAAGGCGGCGGTCCTCGAACGGGAAAAGCTGGTCACCACCGGTGTCGGCTACGGAGTCGCATTCCCACACGCCAAAACCCGCGCCATCAAAGGCCTCATCATCGCGTTCGGACGCTCCGAAGTCGGTGTCGAATTCGAGGCGATGGACAAGAAGCCCGTACATCTATATTTCTTAATTGCCGCGCCGGAAGATGCCATCGGCGCACACCTGAATGTTATGGCCCGTTTGTCTTACGTCATGAAAAGTGAGAAGAATCG
>JBKKDE010000226.1:0-16073 GCA_046708665.1 Candidatus Zixiibacteriota bacterium
CCGGTCGAGTGCCTTCGCCATCGAGGACACGATCCATGTCGTTTACGTGGGCCGGGGTGTATCCTTCGACTCTGTTATCGGCGGGCGATTCCCGGACTGGGGAGTCGCAGCGGCTGTTGGCGAACGCAACCTCATTGCTGTTCGATCGCCCGCGCACTATCCGTTGGGGCGCACACTCCGAGAAACTCTGCGTCACGAACTTGCCCATTTGCATCTGGACGCTCTCACCGGGCTCCGACAGGTACCCCGCTGGATGCACGAAGGATATGCACAACAAATCGCGCATCAATGGGAGTTCGGCGACGACTTCATGATTGCCCGCGCCGTGTTCGTCAACAGCGACATCTCGCTCCGCGACATAGATGGCGTCAACTCGTTCGCCGGCTCGCGCGCGCAGCTGGCGTATGCGGAATCGTTTCTGGCAATGAACCACTTCCTGTCAGTGTATGGCTGGGAGGGATTGCATTTATTTTGCGAGCGTGTTCGCTCCGGCGGTGACTGGGACTCGGCGTTTCGCGACGCAACGGGCGCCGACTACGCGGGGTTCCAGAAGGAGTATTCGGAGTTTCTCGAATCGCGGTATAATTGGATTGCATTCCTTGGAGACACCATCCTACTCTGGATCGGATTGGTGGGAGTATTCATCGTGATATATCTCGTCAAGAAGCGGCGTAGTGCGAAGCGCCGCGCCGAATGGGAAGAGCAAGAAGCGATCGAGGACATTCTCTACGGACCCTTCCGTACCGGTGGACCTGGGGACACCGGGACGCCCAATCCATGACGAAGATGCAGCACCCCATCCGCTACCGCGTCGAGTGGCTGGCTCTGGTTGTCCTTCGGGGACTGGCACGGTTGCTGCCGCGAAGTGTTGCACAGTCGTGCGGGGCCGCCGTCGGTTGGAGTGTCATGCGGATGTGGAAAAGGCGCCGGGATGTTTGCAGCAGCAATCTGGCGCTCGCCTTTTCAGAGAGGGAATCTGGACGTGTCCGATTGGAGACCGCCAAGGTCTTCCGGAACATCGGACGAACGACTTTTGAGATATTGAGAATTTCGCAGGGGACATCGAAAGACCTGCTTACTCTTGTCGACTCACCGCCAATAGACATTCTCGATAACGCCTGTGGTCAGGCGAAGGGAGTGCTCCTTCTCAGCGGTCACATTGGCAATTGGGAACTGTTCGCCGGATGGATTCGCGCCAAAGGGTATCCGCTGGATGTGGTAGTCAAACCGATGCGCAATCCATTGAGCGATGCCTTCTACAACGACCGCCGGCGGGAACTTGGGCTTGGAATTATTCACACCCAAGTTGCCACGCGCGGCATCGTGCAGGCACTCCGCAATCGGCGTCTGGTCGCAATCGTAGCTGACCAGTACGCGGGAGAGGATGGAATCGATGTTATGTTCTTCGGCCGTAAAGTTTCGACTCCGCGTGGACCAGCAGTGTTGGCGCTAAAGTTCGGTTGTCCCATCCTATCAGGGGCCATGATCCGCAAACCCGACGGCCGTTTCTTGATCGAAGTCGATCCCCCGCTCCTGTACGAGCCCACAGGCGACGACGGGGCCGACATCTTTGCGATCACACAAGCGTACACCACACGGATCGAGACGCACATTCGCAAAAATCCCGATCAATGGCTTTGGACCCACCGGCGATGGCGCGATTGAAAACGTCCAACCAAATGAGGAAGTACTCCCGGATCATTGTGCGTACGCCCAACTGGGTTGGTGATGCCGTGATGGCGCTGCCATTTCTGTCATCGCTTCGTCTCAACGCCCCCGAGTCCGACATTACAGTGATAACACGCCCATTCCTTGTGGACTTCTATTCACAGGTTCCCGGATGCAATCGGGTCATTGCCCTTGATGAGGCTCATGGTAGTCACGGGGCCAGGTCGGTATGGCGCAACGCGAAGGTGCTTCGTCGCGAGCGTCATGATCTCGCATTTTGCCTACCGCCGTCCTTCGGTGCAGCGCTCATGATGCGCCTGGCCGGTATCAAACGAAGGGTAGGGCATTCATCCGATCGACGCGGCTGGCTGCTGACCGACACAATTCCATACCTCCCCAACGGGAAAAGACCGCATCGGGCCCTCGGGTATCTCGAGTTATTGGGACTTGCCTTTCATAGTCCGCGCGTTGACGCCGAGCTCCACTACAACTGCGGAAGCCGCGCGAAATCGACAGTCGACATGCTCTTTTCCAACCACGGAATCGAAAACACGGAAAGAATTATCGCGTTGGCCCCCGGCGCGGCGCAGCCCAATAAACTTTGGCGCACCGACCGCTTCGCATCGATAGGCCGCCGTTGGCTCGAGCAGCAATCCGCACGCGTAGTGATTGTTGGAGGCGAGACTGACAGAGTTGTTGCCGAGGCGGTATCGACCGGCATAGACTCCGACCGGGTGGTCAATTTGTGCGGAGTCGGATCATTGCCAGTGGCTGGCGAAACAATCCGGCGTGCCTCGATGTTCCTTGGGAATGACTCGGGACTCTCTCACCTGGCCTCCGCGGTCGGTACACCGGTCGTAGTCATTTCCGGGCCGGGAGATCCATCAGAAGTAGCCCCGCTCGGAAAGGGCGCCGTGACCATCAAAAAAGCATTGTATTGCTCGCCTTGTTACAGCAATTCCTGCTTTCGCACCGACCATCCCCTCGAGTGCCAAGACCGCGTATCAGTCGATGAGGTATGGGATGCGGTCTATAGTAACCGGAAGCCGGAGATCGGTACAGGTACAAGCGCCCGAAACTTCACGTGCAGAACTCCGTATCTAGTGGCATGAACACGGAAGCTCCTGCAAATTGGGTTCGTCGTTCGGATAAGTCGGGTGGTGTGAAAATGAAGACAGCAGACATCCTTGTGAAGTGTCACTTTAAAGCCGTGTTTGCTGCTCTAATCCTTCTCGTCATTACCAGCGTACCGTTGTCAGACGTCATCGCCGGGAGTGAAATCGTAATCAAAGATCTCGAACCGTCTTCGCTCGAGATGATCACCTTTACGGTCAGTCAATCAGCCGACGTTCAGATTGATGCTATCGGAGCGGGGCTTAAATCCGGAGAGTACCTGTTCGCCTACCCGTGGATCATTGATGCCCGCACGCGCCAACTCGTGTGGTCCATGGAAGAAGAGATTACGGACGAGGTAAGTGGATCGAAGTGGCTGCGCTCGTACGGCGACGACATCACCCTGCGTCCCGGTTCCTACGAGCTCATCTACTACTCAGGGCCGCCGCACTACTACTTCGGGGATTTTGGCTCGGGTGACTTTAAGGGAATGCTCGATGACTTGGGAAGTTGGTTTGACAAGTCCAAGGGCGACTACCCGGACGACGATGACATCGCCGACAAACTCTCACCCAGGTACAGAGTCTTGCTGACTTCCGATTCGGAATTGCGTGTCGAACGGAACTCCGTTGAGCGTCAGGCGTCGATCAGTCTTGTCCGTCCGGGGAACGACAGCTACCGCAAAGTGGACTTCTCTCTGAGCGAGGACTGCGAGCTGGAGATCTATTGCATTGGCGAGTTCGCGGGTTCCGCCGAGTCAATGGTCGACGGGGGATGGATCGTCGATGCGAAGACTCGTGAGCGCGTGTGGGACATGTCCAAGGAGAATACAAACCACGCCGGCGGCGCAATGAAGAACCGGCGCTTTCACGAGACAATTCGGTTGCCACGCGGAGACTATACGGCCAGTTACGTGACAGACGACTCTCACACGTGGGACGACTGGAATTCCCCTCCACCGATCGACCCCGCCGCATGGGGACTTCAAGTATTCGCTGCGAGCGAGTCTGACGCAGGCAAGATCCAGACTCGAACCATAGCCGCCACTGAAATGCCCCTGCTGCGAATGACGGGAATAGGCGATAACGAGCTGATCTCAGAGACGTTTCGAATGAAGGAAACTGCCGCACTTCGCGTCTATGCGCTCGGTGAGTATGATCAGTACAGCGACAGAATGGCTGACTTTGCATGGATCACTCGTGCCGACGACCGCATGAAAATTTGGGCAATGTCCCGGGAGAACACCGAGCCAGCAGGTGGAGCTACGAAAAACCGACAGCATGACGGACTTGTAGAGTTGTCCGCCGGCGATTATTCCGTCTATTACGTGAGTGATGGTTCGCATTCCGAAGGCAGCGGCTGGAATTCTTCGCCACCCTATGATCAAAAGGCATACGGTGTCACAATCTACGCGGGTTCTGCAGACTTCGATCGCAACGCGTTCACGTTAATTGAGAAGACTGACATTCGTGCGCCCGGCTTGTTAGCCGCGATCACTGAGGTCGGGGAAGATGCGGAAGAAAGCCGTCGGTTCACTCTGGCATCGCCGACAAAGGTTCGCATCCATGCCGTCGGCGAAGGAACTCGTTCCGAGATGGTCGACTACGGGTGGATAGAAGATGCCCGCACCGGCGACGTAGTGTGGGAGATGACCTATCGCAAGACCTCCCACGCCGGTGGTGCTGAGAAGAACCGTGAGGTTGATCAAGTCATCTTGCTTGATAAAGGGGAGTACACCCTGCACTACACGACTGATGATTCACATTCGTTCCCCGATTGGAACTCGACTCCGCCGAACGACCCCATGTCGTGGGGAATCACCGTGTCAGAAGTGGGCAAGACCCAACCATAGGATTACTTGGAGAGGGCGGCACAGGGACAGGTCTCGCGATCTGTCCCTTTTTGTTGCCGACACTTTGTGGAGAACGATGTCTAACGCGCGGCCTGGAATCCGATGTTCTTGTCGTCTGCGCCGGGGACTTTGACAGCACCATAAACCGATTCGTACTTCTTGATATTCTCGTCGAGCGCATTGAGTAACATTTTTGCATGCGCCGGGGTCATGATGATGCGCGCATACACTTTAGTTTTTGGCGCTCCGGGTGTCATACGCGCAAAATCAATTACGAATTCCTGTGGCGAGTGAACAATGAGGGCGAGATTCGAGTAAATGCCCTCGGCTTCGACTGGTCCGACTTCAACATTGATTTGCTGACGTTGTTGCGGCTGCTGTTGCACGGCAATTCCTCCTTGTAAAGGCGACACACAGGGTATATCGTGGCATGGTGAAAGTCAACGCCGCCAAACAATTGGCGCCTGCCATGCCACCAGCCGAATCACATCTCGGAGTTCGCGGTCTTCTCCAACGTTTCGACTCCCAACGAATTGTCGTCGTCGGCGATATCATGTTGGACGAATACTGGATGGGAGTTGTCGAACGAATTTCTCCTGAAGCCCCGGTTCCAGTCGTAGCCGTCCAACGCCAAGAAGCAAAGCTCGGAGGCGCAACCAATGTCGCCCAAAACATCCGTTCGCTGGGCGGTGAAGTTGTAACGGTTGGCATCATAGGTTCAGACCGTGCCGGCGCGCTTGTGCAGTCGCGGATGGCCGAACACGGGATGAGCACCGAGGGGCTGACGGTCGACCAGAGTCGTCCCACCACTCTGAAGACCCGCATCATCGCACACAGTCAACAGGTGGTTCGCGCCGATTTCGAGACCGTTGAACCAATCACTGGCGCTCAAACTCAACAACTGGCGACAAACTGCCTCAAGGCACTCAGCAACGCCGCCGGGCTCGTGATATCCGACTACGGCAAAGGCGTCATCCAACCTGAGCTTCTCGAGCAAATCGTGCCCGCGGCACGCGCTCAGAGAAAGTTCATTGTCGTTGATCCGAAAGACACACACTTCAACGCATATAAGCACGTAACTACGCTGACGCCGAACCATCACGAAGCCGGGTTTATAGCAGGCCGCCGTGTTCGCGATGATGAGTCGCTACGCAGCGTTGGATTTGAGCTTTTGGATCGTCTCGAAGCCGATACGCTGCTGATTACACTTGGGGAGAAGGGGATGGCACTCTTTGAGCCCAATCGCAAGCTGACCCGAATTCCAACAGTTGCCAAGACTGTCTATGACGTCACCGGTGCCGGTGACACAGTGGTTGCCACGGTCGCGATGACCCTGGCGGCGGGTGGTTCGATGTTGCAAGCGGCATACGCAGCCAATGTGGCTGCCGGAGAAGTCATCAAGGAAGTCGGCACGGCGCAGACAACCGTTACCGCAATCGACCGCGCGCTCGATGAGCTTTCCGAGCCAGCTCTTCACGCATCCTGAGCGAATTGAACTCATGCCGGCAGCTGCCCCCAAGCCCCATCCTATTTCGCGCCCGCAATTGAAACGATTACGCGCGAATTGGACGAAGCAGCGTCAGTCCGTAGTCTTTACCAACGGAGTCTTCGATATTCTGCACGTCGGGCACGTGGACTTGTTACGAAAGGCAAAAGCGTTCGGCGATGTACTTGTTGTCGGACTCAACAGCGACGCTTCCGTACGGCGACTAAAGGGGCCGTCGAGACCGATTAATTCGCAACGCGACCGGGCAGAAGTCCTGCTGTCGCTACACTCGGTCGATGCCGTGTGCGTCTTCGGCGAAGACACGCCTTTGGAACTGATTCGAGAGCTGCAGCCCGACGTCCTTGTTAAGGGTGCCGAGTATAGTATTCTCAAAATCGTTGGGGCAGAATTCGTAAAGTCGACCGGAGGGATCATCAGGCGCGTCAAAATGAAGCCCGGGTACTCGACAACCGACATAATCCGGCGAGCTGAGAGGCGGAACTGAATGCTGCACAATGGCTTGGCGGGCAGCCGTAAGGGTGCTTAAAATGCGTGCACGGACATTTGTCTTGACTGTTATTGGGATGACCAGCACACTCATAAGTTTGGAGTTCTGAGCCCGGGGCGATTTGGGGCTCCTGAAGGGTAGAATCGATATGGTCTCGACGACGCAACAACGCATCCGCATCGGCCGGCTTCGCAAACGAATGGCCGCAGAGCATCTCGACTACCTGCTGACAGCAGTTTCGCCCCAACTCCAATACCTTGTTGGCTACACAGGCAGCAATGGGCTCCTGCTTCTGTCGCAGACGTCCGCTGAGTTCTTCACCGATGGCCGCTACCGTGAACAAGTCCGGCAAGAAGTCAAAGCCGCGAAAGCATCCATCATCCCCGGCGACCTGCTGACAAACTTGCCGAAGATTCCGGCTCTAGGTAATGGACGTCCGCGCGTAGGGATTGAGACTGCTCTCATCACCGAAAAAACCGGGAAGCGCCTTCGCGAACTGTTGCCGCGTGCCTTGTTCGTGACACTCGATGACTTTGTCTCACCACTCATGCAGGTCAAGGATGCGGGCGAAGTTGCCAATATTCGCCGTGCTGCTGACATTGCCGAGACCGCGTTTGCCGATATCCTTCCGCTGATTCGTCCGGGAGTCCGCGAACTCGATCTCGCCGCCGAACTTGAGTATCGGATGAGCACCGGCGGTTCCGAGCGACCGGCATTTGTGACCATCGTTGCGTCCGGCTACCGTTCTGCAATGCCACACGGAAACGCCTCAGAAAAGAAAGTTCAGAAGGGTGATTTCATCACGTTTGACTTTGGCGCGACGGTCAACGGCTATGTCTCCGACATTACGAGGACCGTTGTACTCGGCAAGGCCAGCGCGCGCCAGAAAAAAGTCTACAACCTGGTCCTCAAAGCCCACGATGTCGCGATTGCCAAGGCCCGTCCCGGCCTGAAGTGCGCAGACCTTGACAAGATTGCGCGAGATGTTATCACCCGCGGCGGGTACGGCAAGCAGTTCGATCACAGTCTTGGGCACGGGATCGGCCTGGTGATACACGAAGCGCCGGGGCTAAGTTCACGGAGCCAGGCCGTACTTCAGTCTGGTATGGTCGTAACGATCGAGCCCGGCATCTACATCGCCGGATGGGGTGGAGTGCGAATCGAGGACGACATTCTCATACGTCCCGGCAAAGCACAAGTGATCACGAAGTCAGATAGTCGTCTGATGGAACTTTAGTACCAGCGTTTCACCGTCGTCCTTCGGTAGTCCCGAGAGGGAAGAGCCATGAACGAGCAGACCATACGCCAATTAATTAGGATCGTCGAAGATTCGAGCATCGATTCACTCGAGGTCCGTAGATGGTTTCAGACGATTCGCATTGTGAAAAATCGCGGCACGCAGAACGGGCATCATCCGTCGTCGTCCGGGACAACCACACTGGTCAATTTGCCGGTCGCAGCGCCTGCGCCAGTCCCAGCTCCCGTGTCCGCCCCTGCGCCAAGTGCGCCTGCAGCGCCGCCGGTCGCTTCGAATCTGGTCGAAATCAAATCTCCGATGGTCGGTACGTTCTATCGCTCCGCCTCTCCAGAAGCCCCACCATTTGTTGAGGCCGGTAAAGTGATCAAAGTTGGGGATGTGCTTTGCATCGTCGAAGCGATGAAACTGATGAACGAGATCGAAGCCGAGGAGTCGGGCAAGATCGTGAGGATCTTGGTCGAGAACGCCCAGCCAATCGAGTTCGGTCAGCCGCTCTTCCTGATCGACCCCACGGCTTCCTGAAGCCGCTGGCTGGAATTAGGCTGACCGATAGGCATATGTATTTGCCGAGCACCTTACACTGCCCCAACCTGTGAATCTCTCCGCAATAATCGGAACTTTGCTTCCGGAACCCCGTCATAGTAGGGTGCTCTTCAAATCTCACGGGGGCGGCTATGCTATTGAAATCCAGATCGTCAAATAGCGCAACGGTGGCGAGCCTAGCCCATCGTGGTCGCCGCTTCGTCAGATTCGCCAAGGCGACCGTAGGGTCAGCTCTCCTGGGGCTGGGGCTATTCGCGTACGCAACGGGGGCGGCGTCATCGGCGGATGCCGCGGATGGGGTACTCTCGCAAATTGCCGAGTGGTTTACCGACGACATCATGAATGGCCGAGGCACGTCGATTTCCAGCGATGGCTTCGGACGCACGACGGCAAGTTGGTCCGATGGGCACAATAAATTTAAGGTCCGGATTGATGGTGAGGTTGTGTTCGGCGATGATGACCGTTCGATCCGCCGCATTTCGAATGGTGGTCGCTTATCAATTTGGGAGAAGCGCGGATCTGACACACGGCAACTCAGAGTATCCGTTGGCGGTGGCGCCGAGCTCGAATACGAGTACAAAGTGAATGGCAAAGAGACGGCATTCGATGCCTCCGGCGAGGCTTGGTTGTCGGAGGTCTTAGTCGACATCATCCGCAAAACTGGGATCGGTGCCGAAGAACGGGCCAATCGCCTTCTGGATCGTGAGGGGCTCAACGGGCTGCTGGAAGAAATCCAGCTTGTCGAGAATGACTGCGTAATCCGCATGTATCTCGCAACAGCGCTCTCACGGTCCGATCTGAGCACTGACGATTGTGCGTCAATTCTCGGCGAAGCGGCTCTGGAGATGGATTCCGATTACGAGAAAGCCGAACTGCTCCTTTCAGTCGCCCGTCACAACAGCTGGAACTCATCCCTTGCCGAGGAGTACGTCGGCGTCGCATCAACAATGGAATCGGACTACGAGATCCGTCGATCGCTGGCCTCCATCGAGCTGAATGAGAATACCGAGCAAGGCGTGATTGATGTCGTCCTTCAGGTGGCCGCACGTATGGAATCAGATTACGAGGTTGCGGAGCTATTGACCGGGTTGGCGCCGAGCTGCAATGGATCGGTACGTCTGTCGCAAATGTACGTTACGGCTGCGAGTGGTATCGAATCCGACTATGAAGCACGTCGCGCGCTCACTGCATTGAACTGGCACAGAGGGCTGTCGGCAAATACTGTTGTCGGTGCACTGAACATCGCTGGGGGACTCGAATCCGACTACGAAGCCGCCGAACTCTTGATCGAGCTGGCCCCGTACAGCGCCAACGACGATCGAACCGCCACCGCATTCATGACCGCAGTACGAAACGTTGACTCTGACTACGAGACAGCTCGCTCACTCGGGGAGTTCGTTGAGAGCGATGTTCTCGACGAACCGACGATTCTGGCGGCGCTCGGTGCTGCAAAGAGCATTTCCTCGAGCTACGAGCAAGCGGGAGTGTTGCGGAAGATGCTACGTCATTGCCGCGGCAATGGCGTCCTCGAAGATGCGTATCTCGATGCCCTCGATACCGTCGACGCCGACTACGAGCGCGAAACACTAATCTCCGAGTACTACCGAGGAGATCCTGAAGTCCGCCGTGCCCGTCGAGGGGAGTAAGCACGCACACCGACTGTTGAGACGGCCAGGTGTTCCCCGGCCACCTTGCTTTTGTGCACGGCGTAACCCCCACGGGGCAAATCATTTGCCCCCTTCAACCCACAGCCTATTCTGCCGATAACTCCCATGATGGCTTAGCACCCATTAGGGAGAGCGGACATGAATTTTAAGGAACTCTTGACAGAGATGATGGAACGTGGTGCGTCGGACTTGCACATACGGGTTGGCGTGCGCCCGACTCTTCGAGTTGACGGCTTGCTCAGTCAGATAGAGACTGCGCCTTTGACCCTCGAGGAAGTCGACGAGTGCATTTCTCAGATACTCAACGAGGAGCAGAAGCGCCGTTATGTCGCGCGCAATGAAATGGACCTCGCGCTGGGTGTGGCGAAACTGGGTCGCTTCCGTCTCAATTTGTACCGCCAGCGTGGTACTCCCGGCATTGCCGTCCGTGCCGTGCTCACGCAAGTCCCGACCATGGCCGACTTACATCTCCCGGACGTCGTGCGCAAGCTTTGCCTGGCGCGCCGCGGCCTGATCGTTCTTACTGGCGCGACCGGCTCAGGCAAATCGACCAGCATGGCTTCCATGATCGAAGAAATCAACGGAACCCGCGCCGAAAACATCGTCACCGTCGAAGATCCGATCGAGTACATCTTCCGCGACAATCAAAGCGTCATTTCACAGCGTGAAGTCGGCGGCGACACCGAGTCGTTCGTCACAGCACTCCGACATGCCTTTCGTCAGGATCCCGACGTTATACTCGTCGGAGAAATTCGCGATTTGGAAACGATGATGATCGCGTTGACCGCGGCCGACACGGGTCACTTGGTACTCACGACGCTGCACACGATTAATGCCGTCGAAACAATTTCCCGTATCATTTCGTTCTTCCCGCCCCACCAGCACCAGCAGATTCGTCTGATGTTGGCCGGTACTCTGCAGGCGGTCATTTCACAGCGTCTGTTGCCGCGCTGCGATGGACCGGGGCGTGTCCCGGCAATCGAGGTCATGATCGGTACCGCCGCGATCCGCGAAGCAATTCTCGATCCGGAGAAAACCGGTATGATTCACGATTTGATCGAAGGCGGCGTGACGCAGTACGGTATGCAGACCTTCGATCAGTCGATCATGCGCTGGTACCGTCAAAACGTGATCTCCTACGATACGGCCATGGCCGCCGCGTCAAGCCCGGAAGATTTCGAGCTGAGGCTCCGTGGCATCGTCGGTGCCGCCGACCGTGGTTGGCGCGAATTCGAGCAACAGAACACACTCAAGTAGGACGATACAGCCGATCCGCACGGCGCCGGGCTCCCAATGGGGCTCGGCGCTGCCTCTTTGTGCTTGACCCACGAAGCCACGGACGACATTTCGCCACCATTGCGTACCTGTCGGTGAATGTCGTATCGTTGCGGCAGGGGACATGCCTGTACACGCAAAGGTAACCGACCTTGGACGCGGGGGCGTTCCGGGTTCAACAATGGCGGAACTGAAACAAGGCAGGGAATGACCATGCAAGCCTGCGACTACTGCGGAATCGAAATCGAAGGCGCTCCCGTTCGGCGCAAAAAACACTCCTATTGCTCAAAGACATGCGCAGAAGAGCATGAATTCGAGATCGAAGGTGCGGACGAGGACGAAGTCGAACTGGACACCGATGACGAGGATGGCGACGACAATTAGACCTGTCCACACTGAAAAGATCATGAGCCTAAATGTTTAAGAAGGTACTGATCGCGAACCGGGGCGAGATTGCCCTGCGCGTAATTCGTGCATGCCGCGAGTTGGGAATCCCCACGGTGGCAATCTACTCCGAGCCCGACCGTGAATCTCTTCATGTTCGGTTCGCCGATGAGGATGTCTGCATCGGTCCCGCGGCGCCGGCCAAGTCATACCTTGATCCGAAACGTATTGTCGCCGCCGCTGAAGTCACCGGGGCCGATGCCGTCCATCCCGGCTACGGGTTCCTCGCTGAAAATGCCGACTTCGCACAGATTTGTGCCGACTGTGGACTGACGTTCATCGGCCCGACTCCCGAAATCATCCGCCGTATGGGCGACAAGGCGGTAGCCCGACAGACGATGCAAGAAGCTGGAGTTCCGATACTGCCCGGCTCCGATGGCCCCATTTCAGATCCCCAGCAGGGCTTGGAAGAAGCTAAGCGAATCGGCTTTCCGGTCATCATCAAAGCCGCGGGCGGCGGTGGCGGACGCGGCATGCGTATTTGCCGCGAACCCGGCGATTTGGAAATGCTGGTCCTAGCGGCGCAGAACGAAGCGAAACTCGCGTTCAACAATCCGTCTGTATACATCGAGAAGTACATCGAGCACCCGCGCCACGTCGAATTCCAAATCATCGGCGATTCACGCGGCAATGTCGTCCACCTTGGCGAGCGCGATTGTACTGTGCAGCGTCGTCTCCAGAAATTGATCGAAGAGTCGCCATCTCCGGGGATCTCCGAAGAAACCCGACGCAAGATGGCCGCAGCGGCCATCATCGCCGCCGACGCTGTCGGATATCATTCCGCCGGCACGATTGAGTTCCTTGTCGAGCCCGATGGCAATTTTTACTTCATGGAAATGAACACGCGTATTCAGGTCGAGCATCCCGTGACCGAAGAGCAAACCGATATTGACCTGGTGAAAGAGCAGATCCTCGTCGGCGCCGGCGAGCCATTGTCGTTCACGCAGTCGCAGGTGGTGTTTACCGGACACACGATGGAAGTGCGCATCAACGCCGAGAATCCGGAAAACGACTTCCGTCCATCGCCGGGACGAATTACGTCCTTCCACGTCCCGGGCGGCCACGGTGTCCGTGTCGACACCCACGCCTACGCCCAGTACACCATTCCACCATACTACGATTCTTTGATCGCCAAGCTGATCGTGCACGGCAAGACCCGCGAGGAAGCGTTGACCAAAATGCAACGAGCCCTCGGCGAGTTCGTCATCGAGGGCATCCACACGACCATCGGGTTCCACCAGAAAGTCATTGCTACTCCCGAGTTCCGCTCCGGCAAGTTCGACACCACCTTCGTCGAACGGTACTTCGCCGACAGGGCCAAATCCGAGGCGGCCAAGATCATCGCCAACGCCCAAGCCGCGTGACAATTTCTCAGAGTGAAAAGTACCAATGTCCCGATTGCCGGAACCGCCCTTGCAATCGCGCCATCCGATTGCCTATTTTATGGTTAACAGGGAGGTTTTGTGAATATTAAGGAGAATTTGAAATACACAAAAGATCACGAGTGGATCGACATTCAGGGCGACATCGGTACAATCGGCGTGACCGACTTCGCCCAAGGTGAGCTCGGCGATGTTGTCTACGTCGAGCTGCCGACAGTCGGCGTCGCGATCAAAGCAGGCGATCCATTCGGCACAATCGAAGCGGTAAAAGCGGTGTCGGAACTGTACGCGCCGGTATCAGGTACGGTGACTGAAGTGAACACGCGTCTCGCCGAAGAGGCCAATCTCGTGAATCAGGACTGTTACGGCGAGGGCTGGATGATCAAAGTCAAGCTTGCCAATCCTTCAGAAGCTGGCGCGCTGTTGACTCCCAAGGACTATACCGGACTGGTCGGATCACACTAATCACTCAAGCGAAAGACGATATCTCCCATGGCGTACTTGCCACACAACAACGACACCCGTAAGGCCATGCTATCGGCAATTGGTGTCGGCTCAGTCGATGAATTGATCAAGCCGATTCCCGCCGAAGTCCGCCAGAAGGGTCCGATCGATATTCCCAAGGCGATCTCCGAAGTCGAAGTCGATTTATTGAACGAGGAGTTGGCGGCGAAGAATGCGGTCCCCGGCACCTGTGTCTCGTTCCTCGGCGGAGGCATCTACGATCACTACGTCCCCGCCGCGGTGGATCATGTCGGGTCGCGCTCGGAATTCTACACGGCGTACACCCCGTATCAGCCCGAGGTCGCTCAGGGGACTTTGCAGGCGACCTATGAGTATCAATCGATGATCCGTCGGCTGACCGGCATGGAGGTCGCGCAGGCGTCCATGTACGATGGCGGCTCTGCCACTGCCGAAGCCGCGCTCCTTGCAATGGCCGAGACCGGTCGTAAGAAGATCATCATCGCCGGCGTTCTCAATCCGCGTTACCGGGCGATGCTTGAGACCTATCTCTCGGCGCAGGATGTCACCATCGAAGCGGTTAATCGTCCCGATGGAAGTGCCGACTTTTCCCGCCTGCCCGGGGCCGCTGAGGATGCCGCGTGCATCATCATGCCGTCGCCGAACTACTTTGGCGGTGTCGAAGACTGGACCAAAGGCGCCGAAATCGCGCATGCTAACGGCGCCCTGCTTGTCGCGGTGTTCTATCCGATTGCACTCGGACTGCTCAAGACTCCCGGTGAATGCGGCGCAGATGTTGCAGTCGGGGAGGGGCAATGCCTCGGCAATCCGCCGGCATTTGGCGGTCCGCTCCTGGGTGTTTTCGCCACACGTAAAAAATTCATCCGCCGTCTTCCCGGGCGTTTGGTTGGCAAAACTGTCGACTCGCGCGGCGTAATGGCATTCGTCACCACATTGCAAACGCGCGAGCAGCATATCCGCCGCGAAAAGGCGACCTCGAATATCTGCACAGCGCAGGCGCTTCTGGCCACACGCGCCGCGATCTATATGTCGCTCATCGGCAAGCAGGGCATCATCCAGCTCGCCAGGACTTGTCTCGACCGTGCCCACTATCTCGCCGAGCAGGTTTCGCAGATTCCCGGCTATTCTGTTCCATTCGGGCCCAATTTCTTCAATGAATTCGTGGTCGACGCCCCGGCCAATGCCCGCACCATCCTGAACCGGGTGCGCGAACGCGGTATACTCGGTGGGATCGAGATGGGCGGACGCTTTCCCGGGTTCGACAAACGATTCCTGGTCTGTGTCACGGAGAAACACTCGCGCGCTGTGCTCGATCAATTTGTCAACGCCCTTCGTGAAGCCGCGCATGCGGGCGGGGCAGGAACACCAGATTCATCCCGGACGTCGAAGGCCGATGCCCGCGGCTGATGGTATAATCCTACATGACAAAAACCGCACTTCTGACCCTATCTGCTGTCGCATGCCTGTCCATAATGGCCGGTCATGGACTGGCCCAGGACGACACACCCGTTACGCCAGACACAAGCGCTACGAGTGTCTCCGACTCCGTGACCGCACCACCGCCCGAGACTGAGCGCACGTGGCATGAGTCATTTTCCTCAGCTTCTCAGATTGCTGTCAGAGACAAAAAGCAGATGCTGTTGGTCTTCGAAACCGAGTGGTGCCGGTGGTGCAAAGCCATGAACGACACGACCTGGATCGACCCGCAGGTCCTCAGCTTTGCCAAGGGAGTCATGTTCGTGAAGATTGACGCCGACCTCGACTCGTCGACAGTCCAACGATTCCGCGTTGGTCGATTCCCGACAGCCATCCTGACAACCGATCAAGGCCTCGAAGTCGATCGTTTCGTTGGTTATTTCCCACCCGAAAAATTTCGCGAGGAGTTGACTCGCGCGATGGAGGGTGAGGCCACGGTCTGGGAGTATGAACGGATTCTCAAAGAACGCAACGATGGCCACGTCATGGTTCGCATGGCCCGTGAGTACATCGAGCGGGGTGAACCGGGAAAGTCGCTGGAGTTACTCCTCCGCGCCAAGAGTGTGGATTTCGATGGAAATTTGGGAGTCCTCGATGACGCTATGTTTGTCGAGGCGATGATCGAACGCGACGATCGCAATTGGTACAAGTCGCTGACGATCCTGAAAAAGCTTGTGAAGGACCATCCCAAGTCAGAATGGCGCGAGGATGCCGAGCTTTACATTCCCTGGCTTCTGGCGCAGGCGGGTGACGAAGAAGAAGCGATACGAAAGTACAACGAGTTCCTCGAGACCTACGGCGGCTCAACCGAAACTCAATGGGTCAAACGGCAGATCGCCAAATTGGAAGCCGAAGATGAAGCTCCCAAAGGCGAGTCGTCCAACCCGGAAGGCCAATAGAATATCATGACAACAGTTG
>JBKKDE010000227.1:0-2582 GCA_046708665.1 Candidatus Zixiibacteriota bacterium
GTAGCCGGTGGTGGCGGATCATTCCCAAGTGATTCAAACGTGGCAAATGGGCGTTGCGCTGCCGTTCCCGGTGGAACCAGAAACTGGGCCAACGGAAACTACTCGTTCGCAGTGGGGCGCCGCTCACGGGCACTTCATGGTGGAACTTTCGTTTGGGGCGACTCAACAGATGCCGATTTTAGCACCACAACCGTCAACCAGTTTATCATTCGCGCCTCTGGTGGCGTCGGCATCGGCACCAATGCACCAGAAGCCACGTTACATGCATTCGATGGCAGCGCCGGCGCAGTAACGGCAAGCGTCAATTCCTCCGCAGTATTTGAAGACGACATATCGCACTATATTTCACTGTTGTCGCCTGACGATACAGAACGCGGGATCCTGTTTGGCAGCCCCGCGAATTCCGTCATGGGCAGCATCCGCTTCAATGTATCCACCACTCGCAAGGGCTTCAATTTCCGTACTGGCAACAACGCGGTGACGCTTATACTCGATTCATGTGGCAATCTGACAGCAGATGGCAACGTGGTGGGTTCTGGACTCGCCTGTCCCTCAGACGCGCGATTCAAAAGGAATGTGGCGACGATCGGCCATGCACTCAATGACGTCCAGCGGCTGCGCGGCGTGCGCTACGAATGGGATACCACGAAGTTTGCCGACCGTGAATTCCCCGCCGGTCAACAGGTGGGATTGATTGCCCAGGAAGTCCGCGAGGTCGTCCCACAAGCGGTCATCGAGCAATCCGACGGTTACCTTGCCGTCGATTACGCCCGCCTTGTACCGCTTCTCATCGAAGGTATGAAGGAACAGCAGAGAGTGATCGACCGCCAAAACGAACGCATCACCAATCTGGAAAAGAAACTCGAACAGTAATTGGACTCTGGAGGCACAGATGAACCGCAAAACCATCGCACTGATGCTCCCGCTGGCATTGGCGATCGGCACGACTGCGAGTGCAGGTGTCCCGACGCAGATGACAGTTCAGGGCCGCCTGACCGATCTCGCCGGCACACCGCTCCCCGCGGGTCCAAAGGCCTTGACGTTCCGAATCTTCAGCGATACGACGGGAGGGACGCAGATCTGGCCCACATCGGGCGAGGAGTCCCAAACGATCACCAGCACCAACGACGGCCTCTGGGTCGCGATGGTCGGTGCGCTTACACCGCTGACAGACTCCGTGTTCTCCGCCCCGAATCGCTGGCTCGAAGTGAGCGTCGATCTGACCATCATGCCGCGCGTACGGCTCGTGACCGGACCATACGCACACCGTGTGTCCACGGTCGATGGCGCCTCAGGCGGCTCGATCACGAGTAAAGTTTCGATCGGACCGGGACACACTAATACCGGAAACGAAGCGTTTGTCACCGGATTGGACAATCAGGTTGTGTCCAATTATTCGGCCATCGGCGGTGGTACGATGAACATCGTGAGCGGAGAATCGGGTGTGATCGCAGGCGGACAACAGAACGATGCGACTGGGTTCGCAGCAGCCGTCGGCGGCGGGGCCAGCCATACCGCTGGCCCAAACTCGCATGCAACCGTGGGTGGAGGATATTTAAACACCGCCTCGGGAACCGCAACTGTCGTAGATGGCGGCATGATCAACACCGCCTCGGGTGAAGGTGCGGCAGTCGGCGGCGGAGTATTCAATGTCGCTGGTGGGGATCATTCCGTGGTTGGCGGAGGCGCGAACAACAACGCCTCAGGCGACACCACGACCATCGCAGGCGGCGGACTGAATGAAGCGCTTGGAGTCGGATCGACCGTCGGGGGAGGGGGCCGGAACCACGCGACGGGTCTCAATTCGACGATTGCTGGTGGAGCAGAGCACACTGCGGCTGGCATTTCCTCGACTATCGGGGGTGGATACCAGAACTACGCCGCCAACACAGATGCGACCGTCGGAGGAGGGTATGCCGACAGTGCGATAGGTTATCGCGCCACGGTCGGTGGCGGTGCATTCAATTCGGCGAGCGGAAATTACGCGATTGTCGCAGGTGGCGGAGGGAATCGCGCCAGCGGACTAAATGCGACAATTGCCGGAGGTGACCGCAACATCGCCAGCTCCCAAAACGCTACAGTCGCCGGGGGTGGACTCAACGCCGCGAGCAATAGCGCTGCGACTGTCAGCGGCGGCACATATAACACCGCCAGTGGATTGTTTGCCACTATCGGTGGCGGTACTGGCAGCGCAGCAACCGGCGTTTTCTCGACCATCGGCGGAGGTGATCGGAATACCGCAGATTCAACCGACGCCACAGTTGCCGGGGGTGGCCTCAACATTGCCAGAGGCGGCGCTGCCACAGTCGGCGGGGGCGCTTACAACACGGCCAGTGCGGAACATGCAACGGTTGCTGGGGGAGCCAACAATCTGGCGAGCGATACCGGCGCGATCGTCGTCGGCGGTGGTTACAATCGTGCGCGGGGAGACTACTCTGTTGTTGTGGGTGGCGGTGGACTGACTCCGTCGGATTCCAACGCCGCATCGGGAGACTACTCACTGGTCGGTGGTGGCATACAAAACATTGCGTCCGGAGGGTATTCCGTCATCGGCGGTGGTGGATACAACGTCATCCAATCGA
>JBKKDE010000228.1:0-3641 GCA_046708665.1 Candidatus Zixiibacteriota bacterium
CCCTTTATCAGCGCCGCACAGTCCCAAAATCGCGCAACATAATTCCCCCAAGGGAGAGACGTGATCAGCCGAACTCCAGCGACAGCTACGCATAAACCGCTGAGAACAGCGATCGTACCGCTAACAATTCTGCGGGTTGAATCGATACCCGGCATCTCAATCTCCGCCAAGGAGGCCGCCCAGAGCCATGAACCATGGCTCGGACAATGCCATCGTTGGAACACAATTCGGATGCAAATGTAGAGACGATACACTAAGCGCCGATGATATTCGGCGTACTCGTTACGACCGGAAATCTACTACAAATCCGAGATTTGGCAAGCCCTACTCACGGGGCGCCCACGGTCCAGTATTCGCCCTAAAGTCTGTTCGGTGCCGTGCCGATACGTCCTTTGTACGGATCACAGTTACGCATGGCGCCACACTCTTCGCAGGGTACGACGGGCAACTTCACCACTAAGGGAAGGTTGCAAGACACGATGCACATTCAGCGGATTCAATATGCGCGTGTCCCGCAAATACGCCTTCTGAATCACAACTTTCGCCCCGAGCGCAAGCATCTGGTCGTGACATTGGATGTCGACGGCTACCAGCCGCCATCCACAAACGATTTCCTGACAATCTACCACGGCCTCTCCGATCTCTTCCCTACTCTTCACAAGCACTCGTGCTGCGAAGAATGGGAGAACACGCCTCTCTTCCTGAATGAAGAAGAGGGAGTCGCGATCAAGTGGGTGAACGAGCCCGCTGATGTCGCGCACTTGGTTGAGCATGTGATCGTGGATATGCAGTGCACGATTTCGGGGATGCGCATTTGCTCGGGCATCACTTGCGGACATCGTTCACCGGAGAACCGGTTCGATCTCTTCGTGGAGTGCGAAGACCCGAAAGTCGGCGCCTTTACGGCCCACTTCGCGGCGTATCTCGTGGCTGCGATGTTCTCCAAGCCGCGCCTCTCGCACCGCTACCGCGACATCGTAACGACTGCCGGGATGATCGTCAATGGTCAGAATGGCTTTCATGATGGCTGCGAACTCGCCCAGCGAATGCGCTGGTCCAACGCTCACGGACACTGGGTCTACACGGCGCTTACGGCTTTCGGCATGGTCGAAAGCAACACGGAGAGTCAACAATGAAAACTTTTGCAGAGCCGGTGACGAGCGTGCGCCTTTACGAATCCGGCGCGATCAAGACCCTGAAAACCGAAATCCGTGTCAACGAATCCACTCTCGGTGACGATAAGACCGATGTGCGCCTGTCCGATGTGGGGCCATATCGCATTGTGATGCATTGCCAGAGCATCGGCGAGAAGCGCTAACAATTCAGCAATCTCGAACCAGTTATTCATTCCATTAACCCCATCCACGCAAGAGGAGGTGACACCATGACCAAATTCACATTCAACGATTTCCGCAATCTCGAGAAGTGCCCGACCTCGCCGTCGAACATGCAGGTCGGCATCAGCAGCTTGGTTTTCTCGTCGGTCAACACGAAGGCGAAGGTTGAGATCTGCAATCCGGAGACCGGCGAGTATCGCATCGTCCTCCAGGGCACCCTGGATCAGGACAACACGAACTTCGGCGGCAATTACGGCTACGGTTACAACGGCAATTTCTAAACGCCGCCTGAATCACGTCCCGGGCAACTATGCCCGGCATCAAGAGGAGAGTACCATGGGAGTCAATTGGACCATCAATGATGTTCGTACTGTCGAGAAGTCGCCGACATCGCCGGCGCGTCTCCAGTGGAAGATTTCGGAAGTTCTGTTCAATTCCACCGCTTGCCGCTGCAAAGTTGAGTCGGTCAATCCGACCACGGGCGAGTACCGCATCGTGTTGCAGGGCACTTTGGATTGCGTTGAGAACGGCATCACCAGCTTCAACGGCTAATTCAGTGCATAGCGATCCGGGAGGGATCAGTGCGATCCCTCCCGATCGTGTTGTCATATCACAAGGAACCGGGAGGGTAGCACCATGACGTACCGTACCGCTGGACGCACCACCAAGACGGGCACGAAGACCGCGCGCAAGACCGCCGTCCGCAAAGCCGTCACGCGCAAAGTCACCAAGACTCGTCGCACCGCCAAGAACACCCGTACGACCAAGAGCATCACCCCGAAGCCGGGGCATGCGTTTTCGGTGCCGGTAGGTCGTAAAGGCACGACGCCGTCGGCGTGGTATTTCGGCCGCTAAGCTGGATAACGGTCAGAATGGACTCTATGCCGTCGGACAGTAGTGATCGTCTATCGATCTCCGTCGTTGGCCCGTCGCGGGAGGCACCGCGATCGGGCTCGCCGTGCATCAATGTGCTTGCACAAGGCGGGTGGTATGTGATGCCCGAGGAGAAGGATCTCGCTTCGGCCTACTACCGCGCGCTCGAAGCGGGCATGGGCATTGTTGTGCCGGTTCGTGATCATGACGGGCACCTCGTGATCTCGCTCGGGCCGGCTTCGGATCAATCCGCATCGTTCGACGAGTTCCTGGCGGAACGCCCCACTTGGCCGGGCAAATCGCCCGTGATGGCGATTCAGGTTTGCGCGAATGGCCTCTCTCCCCTGCTGCACCGTTCGCTGCTCAAAGCCGAAGGGCTCACCACGTTCCTGTTCGGTATGTCGGTCGCGGATATGACGACCTATCTGGACGGCCAGCTACCAATTTATGTTCGTCAAAGCGAACACGAACCGCAGCCGGCGTTCTATGAATTTGCTGAGGGGGTCTGGCTGGATTCGTTTGAGCGCGATTGGTTCGATGAACGTCTCGTTATCCAGCATTTGCGCGCCGGCAAGCTTGTGACCGTGGTCTCGCCCGAGATTAATGGACGCGAGCATGAACCGATGTGGCAGATGATGGCGAAGCTGAAAGAAACGCTCGGAGAGCTGGCTACTTCACTGCAACTTTGCACCGACCGACCACAAGAAGCCTGCGAGTACTTCACCTCTTGACCGACTGAACGCTCTTCGGTCGACCGAACTCCGATCGCCTTCGAGAGTCTCCATTCACCCTCGATCCTTCGAGCGATGGATTATCCATCCCGGTGCTGCAAGATTTCTCTTGCAGAACCCAAGCATTCTGCCCTAACTGGACCTGTCTAACGAGAAGAGGGTCGTCACCCTCGCTGAGGGAACTCAATGTGATAGCCGGATTGATCCTGGCGGCCAGTCAGGGGAAACGTCTGGGCGCGGTCAGGCCGCTCATGGCAGCGGACCATGCGGTGCTCTTGGACAAGGTCGTCAAACAATACCGCAAGGCCAAGCTCGACGAGCTCATCGTTGTGCTCGGCCATGAAGCGCGTCACATTGTCCAACGCATCCCTCTCAACGGCATCAAAATTATCATCAACAGCGAGCATCGTGTCGGGCTGTCGTCATCCATTCAACGAGGTCTCGCACATGTGTCATCGCGCTACGATGCCGTGATGATCGGATCGGGCGGGATGCCGCTCGTGACCACCAGCACGATTGATACACTAATCGCGGAATACAACAAGAGCAAGAAGGGGATTGTGGTTCCGGTTCACGATGGCAAGCATGGTGACCCGGTGATCGTTGGGATGAAGTATCTCGAAACGATGCTTGAACTGCGCGGCGATGTCGGCCCCAAGACGATGATTGGCGCACACGCCCACGATGTCCGTGAAGTCCC
>JBKKDE010000229.1:0-20501 GCA_046708665.1 Candidatus Zixiibacteriota bacterium
AGGCACATTCATGAGGAAGGGACACTCTCGATGGCAAGCAGAGTCGATCCTGCATCAAAGACAGGCGCCGACGAAAAGGCGGAATTACTCAACTAGGCTGGGTCGCAGTTATTCATTTGCACCGCGCGCGCTGCCAGTCTCGACGGTAAGTACACGATCTTTGGGAAAGTCGTCGACGGTCTCGATGTCGTTCACAGCATCGAGAAAACGGTGGTGCAGAGAGAACGGCCCGTGGCTCCGATCTACATGACCAGAGTGTACGTTGAGCCCAAGGCGTAGTCTGCCGGTTCCCACCAAATGATAAGGGCCCTTCCGTCAAGCGGCTGGGCCCTTTTGATTTTCGGTGAATACGAATTACTTGTAGCAGTACACCGTACCGTTCCAGACATAACAGCAATTGGCGCAATCTACATAGCAATGTCCGGCTGGGCACGCCTGCTTCTTGCTGCAGCGCAGGCACGCGCCGATCGGCTCAGTAGTTATGACCGTGATCGCCGCCGAGACCAAAAACGTAAGACCCAACAGCACTGCAACTCCCTTGCTGGTACGTGTCCGCATGGGTGCTCCCTTCGACAATTGTGAATTTCAAGACTAACCCCAAACGCTCCTAAAAAAGAAGTGGAATGTCTGAAGTGGTGTCAACAGCCTTTGGGCGGCAACTCACGTGCGGTGATTCTGAAGCAACTTCACCGCTTCGTCATAACCGAAACCCGAGTCTGCCCCATGTCTCACGAATGCGATTTCGCCGCCTCGATGCACACCGACAACAGTCGGAAAGACATTCACACCATACTGCTCAAAGAATATTGATCCGGTATCACTGAATACCGAGAAGGGTATCGCGTTCTTCTCTGCATAGACATTGGCGTACTCGACATCGTCTTCACAGACCCCGACGACACGGATCTCCCCGTTTCTTGTCCCCTCGCCAAATGCTCGGACGGACTCGGTACAGGGTTCACATGAGATCGAAAGGAAGACTATAAAGAGGTCGGCGTCCCTGCTAAAGGACAAAATGTCGGTAGTCACTCCCTCAGTGCCGACAATGGTCACGCTGGGCAGTTGTTGTCCTGGGCGCAACGCACTGCTTTCCCCGGCGGCGGCATCTGCGAGGCGATCCTGAAGGTCGGCCGATTCGCGCCAGGAAAGGTATTGGTTCCCGGCCATGACTCCGAGGAATGCCATAAATAAGGTGCCGACACCCGCCAATACCCATCGTGCCCCGCTGGGGAAAGTTTTCATGACGACCGCCCTCTGCTCTCCGTTTTCATGTCGTCAGATTGCATTAGTTTTATCTTGGTGTCAAGTCAGACTCCGAGGCGAATTCTTAACTCCCGTACCACGCAATTTTCGTATCATCCTAGACATTCATCATGCTGCGACTATCAATCATCGGCTCGACCGGCTCCATCGGCGAAGGCACACTCAGGGTGGTGGATCGTTACCCTAGGCGCTTGCGCGTTGTCGGACTGGCAACCGGTCGGAACTTGACGAGGTTAACGCAGCAGAAGCTGCGTTACCATCCGGAAATTACGGCGATGGCAATATCGGATGGATCGCAGTTGGAGGATGTTTCTCTCGGCGCATCTGCTCTTGAAGAAGTCGCGGCCTGGAAGAATGCAGATGTAACAGTGATCGCGTCGGTCGGCTTCACAGGCGTACGCCCGACACTCGCGGCCATCGCCGCAGGGAAGAAAATCGCCCTCGCGAACAAAGAAACTCTCGTCGCCGCTGGAGCAGTCGTGGTACCCGCCGCTGCCAAGGCCGGAGTACCGATCGCCCCCATAGACTCGGAACACTCGGCGATCTGGCAGTGTTTGCGAGCAGGGGAGAGGGGTGAGGTCAAACGACTCATTCTCACGGCATCTGGCGGACCATTCCGAGCACGCCCTCTCGATACCTTTGACCGGATCACCCCGTCTGAGGCCCTCGCACATCCGACGTGGAAGATGGGGCCGCGCATCACAATTGATTCGGCAACAATGATGAATAAGGGATTCGAAATCATTGAAGCTGCATGGCTCTTCGGTATTTCACCGGATTCAGTGGACGTGGTAATCCATCCGCAGTCGATCATTCACTCGATGGTTGAGTTTCAGGATGGATCAGTAATCTCGCAGATGGGCATCCCCGATATGACAATTCCCATAACCTACGCTCTCTTTGCCCCAGAACGACCTCCCGCTACAATGGATGTACCCCGCTACCAACCGTCAACCCGGACACCGCTCGAGTTCTTCGAGCCCGAGCCGGCCCGGTTTCCTGCACTGGATATCGCTCGAGCCGCCTTCCAACTCGGAGCGGCCGGAGGGGCGGTACTTAATGCAGCAGATGAGGTTGCGGTTGCCGCTTTTCTTGAGGAAAGATTGCCATTCTCACGTATAATCACACTTGTGGGTCAGGTTCTGAACGAACACACTGCCTTGCAGCAGCCCTCGATCGCGGGTATCGAGGACGCCGACTGCTGGGCGCGGAAACGGGCTGCGGAGCTCGCCGGCACGGTAGCCACCCGCGTAATCACAAGCTAACCAATTGACTCAAAGGGGCTGAATTGCAGACTGCATTAGCGACATTGCTCGTTCTCGGGGTCTTGGTCTTTGTTCACGAACTCGGCCACTTTCTGGTCGCCAAGTGGGCAGGGATCAAAGTCGAACGGTTCTCGCTGGGATTTCCCCCAAAAATGATCGGCTTCACCCGTGGCGAGACCGAGTACTGCATTTCTTGGATTCCACTCGGCGGATACGTGAAGATGGCCGGCGAGAATCCCGAGGAAAGTGACATCACCGGCGATCCCCGCGAGTTCATGTCCAAGAGCGTCGGCGTACGGTCGCTCGTGATTATCGCTGGACCATTGATGAATTTTGTGACGGCCGTGCTGCTGTTCGCAATGGTGTTCTTCTTCTATGGCAAGCCAGTCGCCGATGAGACCCGTGTCGTAGTTGGACCGGTACTGCCCGACTCGCCCGCACAGAAGATCGGCCTCATGACCGACGATGAAATTGTTTCGATCGATGGGCAGAAGGTCACAACTTTTCAAGAGATGGCGAACCTCGTTAACGCCAAGCCCGGCGAAAGTGTAAACGTCCTGTGGAAGCGTGGCGATGACGTCTTCTCCGCACCCACCGTGACGAAGGTCGACACCTTGAAAGACGCCGCTGGGGCAGACAGTCTGGTAGGGCGTATTGGGATTGGAATGGGATTCATCACCGAGTCCATGGGGCCGATCGCGTCGATTGGTGCTGGCTTTAAGCAGACCATCGATCTCTGCGGCGTTATGTTCAAATTCCTCGGCGGCTTGCTGACGGGGCAGGTTTCGATCAAAATGGTGTCCGGTCCCGTCGGCATTGCGAAGATGGCGGGCGAAGTGGCGCGCGAGGGATTCAATATGCTGATGAGCTTTATGGCCGTGCTCTCAGTCAACCTTGCTATACTCAATATCCTGCCTGTCCCGGTTCTTGACGGTGGCCATTTGCTCTTTTTGCTGATCGAAAAGATCAAGGGACGCCCTCTGACAATCAAGCAGCGTGCCATCGCGCAGCAGGTTGGGTTTGTGTTGTTGCTGACGCTGATTGTGACGGTCACCTTCAACGATGTCCGGCGGTTGTTTGGCGGTTGAACTTTTGCGGGTACCGCGCGTACCAAATGCTGTTAACGATGTGCCGTACCTAATCTGAAGCGGGGAGAAGCACGTGTCGACCCTCGACCATAAGGAAGCGCCCACGCATCATGAACGGCCCACCGGCTTCGGGCACATGCTCTGGGAATACGCCAAGTCGCTCGGTATCGCCTTTCTACTCGCCATCGTCATCAAGACGTCAATTGTCGAGGCCTACAAGATTCCGTCCGGCTCAATGGAAGACACGTTGCTGGTTGGCGACTTCCTGCTGGCCAACAAATTCGTCTACGGCTCACGCCTACCCTTGCTCGACTACCGCCTGCCGGCGCTGCGCGACCCCGAGCCGGGCGATGTTGTCATCTTCAAGTTTCCGAATGATCCCTCAGTCAACTACATCAAGCGTTGTGTCGCCGAAGGGGGCCAGACTGTTGAGATTCGCAACAAGCGGGTCTACATCGATGGTGAATTTCTCGCCCTGCCGACATACGGTAAATTCACCACCGGAGAAACTGTCGAGCCCTCAGGACGCAGCTCGCGCGACAACTTCGGCCCTTTCAAAGTGCCACCAGGCACGTACTTCATGCTCGGCGACAACCGCGACAACTCCTATGATTCGCGTTTCTGGGGAGTGGTCCCACGCGACCTAGTGCAGGGCAAAGCCATGGTCATTCACTGGTCATGGGGCACCGACCCCCAGGCCCCCGACTGGTCATGGACCGATGTCACGTCAGTGGGCAAGTCGTTCCTCTACAACGTCAGCCACTTCGCCGAAAGAGTTCGCTGGGGCCGACTCGGAAGTCTCATAAACTGAATCAACGCAAAAAGGGCGGGTCACTGACCCGCCCTCTCTGCGTTCCGATTGAATTCCAACTACAATTCCGTCTTCGACAATCCGTATTCCTTGATCTTGTACAGAAGCGACCGGTACGAAATCTCCAGCACATCGGCCGACTTGCGGCGATTCCAGTTGGTCTTGCGCAGGACTTCCGCGATCAAGTCGCGTTCTTCGCGCGCGATCACTGCATCGACACGACGTTTAAGCGAGTAGCCGTCAGTCTCCGGTGCGAATGCCAACACCTGCGCCGATACCATCGCTGTGACTGCCGGCATTCCGGGTCTGGCTGCGACCGGACGGCTGACCAGCTCGTCGATTGCCCCCTCGTCGTTACGTACGACCACTTGCTTGATCAAGTTTTCGAGCTGACGCACATTGCCTGGCCAGGGGAACTGCACAAGCTTTTGCATTCCCGCCGTAGACATCCCCGTGAATGTCTTGCTATACGACGCATTGTACTTTTCGATAAAGTGCTGCACCAATAGCGGAATGTCGTCCGGCCGCTCGCGCAACGACGGCAATTGGTTCGTCATCTCGTTAAGGCGATAGTAAAGATCCTCACGCATGAGTCCATTGGTGATGGCCGCATCGAGATCGCGATTGGTCGCGCAGACAATGCGCACATCGACCTTGATCGTATTGAGTCCGCCAACCCGAACAAACTCCTGCTGCTCCAATACCTGCAACAGCTTCGATTGCAATTCCAACGGCATTTCGCCGATCTCGTCGAGAAAGATCGTGCCCTTATTGGCGGCTTCAAACCGTCCTGGCTTGTTGCGATGCGCGCCCGTAAACGCGCCGCGCTCGTACCCGAACAGTTCGGCCTCGAGCAGATCACGCGGGATCGCCGCACAATTGACTTTGGCAAACGGCCCCTTGCTGCGCGCGGATTCGTCATGCAAGAGTCGCGCAACAACTTCCTTGCCGGTACCGCTTTCGCCACGAACCAGCACTGTCAGTTCGCTGTCCGCTATTTCCTCAAGCGTATTCTTGAGCAAGTGCATGAGGTGCGAGTCGCCAATCAAAGTCCCGAATCTCTCGTGAAGTGCACGCTGCAGCTTCGCGTTCTCACGTCGCAAAGCCCGCGATTCGAGCACCTTCTTCATGTGCAGCTCGACTTCGACCGGATCGAATGGCTTGCTGATGAACTCAGCGGCCCCCAGCCGAAATGCGCTCGCCACAGTCTCCGACTCTCCATGACCGGACAACATGATCACTTCAGTCTCCAGCTTGGCCGGGCGCAAACGCTCCAATACCTGCAATCCATCCATGCCCGGCATTTTCATGTCGAGCAGGATCAGGTCGGGCTTCTCCTGCGAAGCCATCTGAATGCCTTCGTAGCCATCCGAGGCGGAAATCACGAGAAAGTCGGAGGAGAGGCGTTCCGAGAGAATCCAAGGCACTTTGGGATCGTCATCGATGACAAGCACTTTGATCGGATCTAGCATGACCACACACCAATCCTTCCAGCGCGGTGACCCGGTCAGAGCGACTGGGCAAAGTATTGCGCTATAGGGTATATCGGCTGCGGACTGCAGTCACATTACCCAGAAGTCGCAAATCGTATCAGAGTGGGGAAAAGGGGAAATCAGCGTACCGGGAATCGCAACGTAAGCCGGGCACCCTGTCCGGGGCTGCTCTCGGCGGTTACGTCGCCGTCGTGGGCCTGGACGATGCGCTGCACAATCGCCAGCCCCAGTCCCGTTCCGGTGGTCTTGGTCGTGTAATAGCGTTCAAAACAACGCGCCAGCTCGGCCGAGCTCATTCCAGGGCCGCTGTCAGAGATTACGACAAATATCTGCTCCTCGCCCGACGGAAAAAGCGGCTCGGCGGACGCGGTGATGGTCAGCGTGCCGCCTTCGGTCATCGATTCGATGGCGTTCATGAACACGTTGAGGAGCACTTCAGTGATTTGATTCTCGTCGCAGAATATTGGCTTGAGCATCGACGGGATCCGTACCGCAATCTCGACATCATTCTTTTTCGCCGCTTGCTCGATAAGTCCAACCGCGCGGAAGATTATCGGGCGCAAGTCGCGACGGTCCGTACGGTATTTTGTCGGATTCGAGAAATCGACCAACTCGGTCACAAGCGCGGCAAGCCGAACAACTTCTTCTTCGGTAGATCTCAAAATCGATCCCGTATGGGCATCGGCCTGGAGCCGTCCACGAAGTACCTGAAGACTTCCACGAATGTTGGTCAACGGCTTGCGCAGATCGTGCGAGATTTCGGAAATCATCTTGCCCATAGTTACAAGACGCGAGGCGTTGAGTAGCGCCCGCTGACGATCGAAAATGCGCTCTGCCTGTCCGCCGATCAGTTTGACAAGGTTATGCTCAGACTCGGTGAACGGGTGTCCGTGCTTTCTGAGAATAGCGATCACGCCCAACGGCTGATTGGCGGACCGCACCGCCACAGTGAGCAACTCGCCGGAACCCTGGGGTCCGGACGCACGCGCGATTTGGATTGCCGCCCGCAACAGCTTGTCATCGCCCATTTGGACTGCGCTGATGGCAGCGGGCGTCGCGTCGATCATACCAGCCAACTCCCCCTGGGAGGTGTCAGCACACAGCCGCAACGACTGACTTCCAGCGTCCCATTCCCACCATTGTAGTGCATCGCATGTCAACAGTTGATCGAGACATGCAAACACTGCCATGACCATTTGATCAGTGCGTTCGATTTCGCTCAGTCGCTCGGCCAGTTCGTGAAGTGCGGTCGTTTCGCGAAGTTGCCTGCGAACCTGCTGAAAATGACGCGAATCCTCGATGGCCATAGCGGCCTGAGCCGCGACTGTTACGAGCAGCCGCAAATCGTCGGCCCCAAACGCTTCCGCCCCGCGACGATCCGCCAGACAGATGACCCCGAGCACGCCATTCGGCGTGCGCAGCGGGGCGCACATAAGCGACTTCTTTTCAAACTGGGGACGGTTACGACGGGCAAAACGCGGATCCGCTTCAACATCATCAATCAAGAGCGGCTCATCGTGTGCGGCAACCCATCCGGCAATCGATTCGCCCAGTGGGAGACGTGTATTTTCGAATTGCTGGCAGCCATGGCCGTGCGCGGCAACCACTGTGAGGATACCTTGCTCGGGGTCAAGCAGCATCACTGAGCCGTGATCGGCACCAACGACATTGGTCGCTAAATGCAGGACAGACTGAAAAAGCTTCGGAAGTTCCGATGTTGTCGACAACTCGGCAGATACTTCGAAGAGTGTGTTAAGGTCGGCAATGCGGCGAGCCAAGACCTCATTCGAAGTGGTCAGATCATCGACCAACTTGCGTGTGGCTTGGTACAGCCGCCGGCGTTCGAGAGCTCGTTGAATCGTCATGCCCAGTACGCCGCTGTCGATCGGCTTCATAAGAAAGTCGTAAGCGCCCTCGGCGATCGCCGAAACCGCTGCTTCGACCGACGCATACGCGGTCATAACGATGACAGGGCGTTCCGGGTCGCTCTCATGTGACGACTTGAGAACTTCCAGCCCGCTCGGCCCGGGCAACCGTAAATCTGTCACAATGACATCAAAATCTGTCCTCTTGATTAACTGAATCGCTTCATTCGCGTTAGGCGCACCTGAGACAACGTGACCTTCGCGCGCCAGAATCGCACAAAGCGATTCCGTCATACGTTCCTCGTCGTCGACGATCAGGATGCGTCCAACGAGTTTCTCCGGGGCACCCGGAATCGTTGTAAGGTCGTGGCGCATTAGGATGGGGGTCATCGACGGTCTCCGGTGGATGCTTCACTTGATGATGAACCCAGAAGATTGCGGCCCGGCGAATCGGCGCGACGAAGGTGCAATGTGAACACAGCACCTTGCGACGGGGCAGTCAAATTCTTGGCGCCGATCTGGGCGTCAAAGCGCTCCAACAGACTACGGCAGATCGAAAGCCCCAAGCCGCTGCCCTCGCCTTCGGGTTTTGTTGTCACGAATGGGTCAAAGAGATGCTCAAGTACTTCCGGAGTGATTCCCGGACCCGTGTCGGCGATCGACAGGTGGACACGGTCAAGATCAGCCGAGGCGGCAAACGACAGAGTCCCTCCGCCCGACATAGCATCGATTGCATTGAGAATCAGATTGAGAAGCACCTGCCGCAATGCTTCCGGCTCGGCCTGTACCGCCGGAATTTCCGAGTCCAGATTAGAGGACACGACCACCTGATGTTGCTCCAACCGCATCCGCAGGAACCCGACAACTGCGTCGATCTGGGTACTTAGATTGATGGATGCCGGCGTCGACTGACTGGGATGAAATGCACCCAGGAGACGCTGAACAAAAATCTCTAAACGTCCCAGTTCTTCATTGATCACATCGAGGTACTCAAGCTCCGTTTTCGCATCACGAAGCGCCGGGCGGATCAACGTCAGGTAGTTGCGAATGATGCCCGCTGGATTGCGTACTTCATGCGCGATTGTTGCGGCCATCTGACCGAGTGCCGCCAGTTTTTCCGCAGCCGCGAGTCGTTGCTGGGTGAGTGCCAACTGCTCGTTAGCGGTTTGCTCGCGCTGGTAGAGGAATGCCTTGTCGAGGGAGACTAGAAACTGATCCATGAGCAGGTCGAGGAACGCAAGGTCCCCGGATGTATACGAGCCGTGATTGAGCTTCTCGGACAAGTACAGGATGCCGCGCAGTCGGTCATGCCGAACCATTGGTGCCACGACAACGCAGCCAGCGCGTCGGATCTGCTCCAAGTGCCCGTTGGCGTCGGGTGAGTATCCCCCGAGGGCCTCGATCGGCAGCGGACGTCGGTAATTGCGGAGGCGCTTCACCCACAGGCTCTCGATATCTACGGACCAAGCTGGCTCGGTCGACAGATCCCATCCTTTAGATCGCTGATGTGTCAGGCGCGAATCACCATCCGGGCCGACTGTGGCGATGGCGGCTGAACCCACACGCATGTGCTCGATCGCTACCAGAAGAATTCCGTCGAGAAGCGCGTCCGCGTCCCAGACTTCGTGGAACTGACGGGCGACGTCGAACAGAGTATTGAGATCGAATATCTGTGTCTTCAGATCGCGAAGTTGCTCTTGTACATCGGATGGGCGCACTGCCGCGTTGCCCGCGCCCGCATCGACGTGTCCAAACAGTTTGTGAGTCGAGTGTATTGCCATAGAGTAACACGCCCCTATTGACGACCCTGCTCCCGAGTGAGAGAGCGGGACTCCATCTGTCCTTATATCGGCACATTAGCGCACATTCTTGGATGGCCGCCAGACACAAAAAAGGCCGCCCACGGACGGCCCTCTGCACAATCTAGGATGCGGGGTCAAATACCATCCGTAGCGGGCTTCGACTCGTGCGGATTGGACTCTCCCGCCGCCTCGAGGCCCTGATACTTCGAAGGACATTTTACGAGCAAATTGTTCGCTTCAAACGTACCCCCGACATACTGCCCCTGGCACACAACAGACACCGCCTGATCGAAATTTCCGGGAGTCACGCCCTTGTAGGACACTGGCAACTCGCGCCCCGTGTCATCGAAAATATTAAAGTGGAGCGTACCAGCCGCATGGTCGTACCGCACGTTGGCTTTGTCAATCGTGCCCATGACCTGGCAATTTCGATCCAGCTCTTGCGCTTCGGCGAAACTCACATACGGAGTCAACGACCCCTGAAAGGCGGAGAAGCCAACGCCGCCACAGACAGCTATGATCACGATCCCAACGATGTATCGCTTATTCATGATCCCTTGCTCCGCGCTTGATCCGGAGGTCAATACTGACCAGATACCACACTACTCCCCCCCACACCACAAGAACGCCCACGACTGCTGTTGTGTTTGCATCCATCCTGTCACTCCTGCGTGGCTGCTCGTTCGTCCTCAAAACGCGCCGCGTACAAGCCCATCCTCAACAACCATATATATAACAACAAGAACCCCAAAGTCGATGCGGCAAAAATTGTCGCCACCTGGGGAGACATCGTCGATTTTGACCCTGCCGACATAACAACTTCATTGGCGTCCTCGTGAAGGGACTGGTACAGCCGCGGCAGGACAAAGAACAAGAATGGGGAAATCGCGCCGCCGAATATGAGGTAGACGGCCGATAGCCGCCGTTTGGCTTCAACGCTCGGGGTTGCCTGCCTGAGTGCGAAAAATGCCCCGTAGAAGAGTATCAGTGCAAACAGAAAGAGTTGGCGTGGATCCCAGTTCCAGTATGCTCCCCACGCCTGCTTGGCCCAGAGCGCACCGGTCACGAGTGCGACCACGCTAAATATCAACCCAATTTCAGCAGATGCCGTGGCGAGGTGGTCGTCATCGGGGCGGCGCTTCCGCAGATACAAAACCGCAAACACCGCTGCGGTCATGAATGACAGAAACGATACCTGCGCGATTGGTACGTGGAAGTAGAATAGCCGGGACGCGCCGCCTCCGGACTGCATCGCCGCCAACGGCGGATCGGTGAAGAAGGCCAGCACGGTTACGCCGGTGATCAGCACTATCGAAAGCACTTTGAGTACAATCACATCCCGCTCGCTTTCGTCTTCCTCGTCATCTGCCCGATTATACGACCCTTGACCGAAGCCGTCCAATCCCAATCAAAACCGCCCTGATTTTGTGACAACTCAATCCCGCCAGACAAATGGGAATAGCAGCCATGACGCCGTCGTCGAAACCACTGCATACGCCCCCAGTACCAGAAACGCATCAGACTGAGCTATGGCATCAGCCCCGCCAAAGCACCGCTCCGACACCCGGATCGCCGTCACGAGCAGAGGCAAGAGGACCGGGAATGCGAGCACTGAAAACAACGCGGCCCGGACATTCGCCGCCGCTATCAATGCTCCGAGGAGTGTTGTTGTCGAGACAAGACCAACCCCACCCAAGAAGAGTGTCAAAATCCATGTCCCCCACTGGGCGAGTGAGATGTTCAGCATGACGACAAACAACGGCGTTAGCGTCAGATTGAGCAGGACAACCAGAACGAGGTTAAAAGCCCACTTCCCAAAGAACACCGCGTCGTCCGGGGCCGTCAGTTTAAGAAAGAGCTCCGTCTTGGTTTCGGTTTCTTTGACAAAAGTCTGTGCCAATGACGAAAAGACAGAGAAGAACAGGATGATCCAATATAAGACAGCTGCCAAAAGCGGTGTCAGCCCCGAGCCCCCTGTCGAGAACGACAACGCCGTGAGCGTGACCAATGCAAACAAGAGAAGCGCATTGACGGCGTACCGCGTGCGATACTCGCTGCGTACGTCCTTTGCGAGAACTGCCCAAGCGCTATGCACCATCGGCCCCCATCACGATCTGCCGGTCGGCTCTCTGGGCTTCCGTCGAGTCACTTGTTGCAATGACGACCGCAAGATTGCGTCGCGAAAGTGCGTGCCATACCCGGGTAGCGCCATCGTCATCGAGCATGACCGTCGGCTCATCGAGAAGGAGGATCTGTGGGTTTTTCAGCAGGGCCGCAACAAACTTGAGGCGATGCCGCATCCCCGAGGAGTACGTCCTCACATCATCGTGGCCGCGTCCCAAAAGCCCGAATTCAGCCAATAGGCCGTCGATCTCCGCGTCCGAGACCGTCAGCCCCATAACATCGGCCGCAAAACGGAGATTCTCGTTCGCGGTGAGTTCCTCGTACAGGGCGAGGTCCGGCGAGACCATACCCAGATATCTGAAACGTTGCTCTGGCTTGAGCACCACGCCACCGTCCAAATACGAGACCGTGCCGCGATCGGGCCGTGCCAACCCAGCGAGTATCTTGACGAACGTCGATTTGCCCGACCCGTTGGGACCGACAACGGCTAAGCTCTCCCCGAGGGCCAACTCAAGCGTGACTGACCGGCAAATCACCCGTCGTCCGAAGGACTTGCCGATGGCGTCAGTGCGAAGTTGGAATGTCCTGGAATCGGTCATAGATGGGAATCTTCCGCGCAACAATCGTCGGGCAATCCCGGTACAATCTAAGTGGTCGGGGCGTCGACGGAAGTCAAAATAGCAGTCCTTACGAACGTGTTGACAATAACCCCTCCGTACAAGTGATTCAGTCCCGATGATAGGCCAAAGAGTCCAGCATTACGAGGTCATTACCCGCTTGGGTGCAGGCGGAATGGGGGAGGTATTCCTCGCCACTGACACGAAGTTGGGCCGCAAAGTCGCCCTGAAGTTCCTTCCGCGCGAGTTTGCCACCGATCCCGAACGCCGCCGCCGCCTTGAACTCGAGGCTACATCGGCGTCCTCGATCGATCATCCCAACATTCTGACCATCTACGAGATCAATGATCACGAGGGCCAACTTTTCATAGCCATGGCCTACGTTGATGGTGAGACGCTCAAAGAGCGGATGGCACGCGGACGCATGACGCTCGAGCAGGCTGTTCGTTACAGCGTCCAACTTTCGTCGGCGCTCGGAGCAGCACACGGACATGGAATTATTCATCGGGACATCAAACCCGACAATGTCCTAATCGGCAAGGATGATCGCGCCCGACTGACTGACTTCGGTCTCGCGAAAATGAAAGAGTCTTCCGGGTTGACCAATCGCGGTGCCACAGTCGGCACCGTCGGCTATATGTCCCCCGAACAGGCGCAGGGAATGCCCGTCGACTCGCGTTCGGATGTCTTCTCGCTCGGAGTCATGCTCTACGCGATGTTCTCGGGCAAGCAGCCGTTTTCGGCCGAGCACGCCGCTGCGGCTCTGTATTCAATTGTGCATGAAACTCCGACTTCACTGAAGACGATCGACAGCAACATTCCCGATCCCATCATCGCCATAGTCGAGCGCTGTCTCAACAAGAAACCTGAGCTGCGCTACCCCGACGGAACAGCAGTTGAAGCCGATGTTCGCAACGTCGCGCGGGCCATGGAGATCTCACGCATCTCCTCCGGCCAACTCCCGGTCTACCGCAAGCCCAGCAAGCGACGCGTACTCTGGGCTGTGGTCGGTGCTGTTACGATACTCATTGGTATTATCTCTGCATTCAATAGCGGCGACGATGTCCCGGCGGGTCCGCGCGAGGCGGTCGCGACCGAGAACACTCTCGCGGTGCTCAACTTTGAGAATCTCAGTGACCCAAACGACTCTGAACGTCAGGGCGATATCATCGCCGACTTACTGACGACAGACCTGTCGGCATCCGAATTTATCAAAGTTGTCTCCAGCCAGCGGCTCTATGATCTGGCCAAGCACAGCTCGGGAAATAACGACGGGAAAATCGACAGAGGAGAAGCCCTTCAAATCGCAAAGAGGGCCGGCGCAACACGCATGCTAACAGGATCTCTCTCAAAGTTGGGAGGACGTCCGATCATCAGCGCGCAAATCGTCGATGTCGCTACGGGCGAGGTGATAGGTGCCGAGCGTGTCGACGGTGAGGATCTCTTCGCGATGGTGGACGATCTCTCCCTTCGGATAAAGAAACGTGTGGGCCTCTCGGAAACCCAGGCACTCGCCGGCGACATACCGGTGTCGGAAGCCACGACGGACAATCCTGAAGCATACCGATCCTATTTGAGAGGTATGGAGTCGTACCATGCGCTCGATTGGGATGAAGCGCACGGGTACTTCGACAGAGCCATCGAGTTGGATTCGACGTTCGCGCTCGCCTACCTCCGCAAGGGCATTGCCTACTTCTCCGATGGGCGCAGCGACGAGGGATTCGAGTACATGGCGATCACGCGTCGATTCATCGCTCGCGTCCCCACATGCGAGCGTTTGTTGGTTCAGGCGCTTGCGGTCGATATCGGTGAACGTCGCGACTACGAGGGCGGTCTGCGCACGCTGAAGCGCTCAACTACGGAATGCCCGACACATAAGGAGGCATTCTTCTGGGTCGCCAATTTCTCGGGTGGAGGATTCCGCAACGAACCGGAGACAACGATCGTCTACTGCCTTCGTGCTCTCGAGTTGGACCCCGATTATCCGTACGCGCTGCTCGCCTTGGGCGGCTCGTATCTGAAGAAGAAGGATTATGCAGCCGCGCGTGAAGTCGCCATCCATTATCGCGAAGTTCGACCCAAGGACGTCTACCCAAATGAGTTGCTTGGCGATATCTATCTTGCGCAGGGGATGTTGGATTCCGCGCGGGTGTGGTACATGCGCGCTATCGACGTCGCTCCCGATCAACGCAACGGCTACCGCGAAATCGGGCGAATCTTCACGCTGCAGGGCCAAGCCGATAGCGCCATCTCTTGGTACTCGAAAACACTCGCCAGCGACAATCACTTCACCAGGCAATTGGCGCTACGCAGCGTCGCCTCAATTCACAAGTCTTGGGGACGATTCCAGGAGTCGGTCGGATATTACCGCAAAGCCGCGTCAATGGCCGAGGCCGCCGGCCTTCCCACACAGGAGGCGGGAGCGCACTCGTCGTTGGGGTGGCTCTACATGGACACCTGGCAACCGGAGTTGGCCCTCGAGGAGTTCAAGAAAGTCTCCAAGCTCGACACAATCAGTCCGCAAGGGGACATGCTTCAGGCCTACGCGCTGGTTCGCTTGCAACGGCCCGATGAGGCACGCCGCATCATCGAGAGTGTCAAGGAAGAATGGCAGGCGCGCGTTGATTCAACCCAGATGAAGACTGAGAAAACGGCGATCGAGGGATTTATCGCACTCGAGAACAAAGATTACAAGACCGCCTACGAGCAGTTCCTGCTCACGCGCCAGGGACTCAATGACACGACCACATGGCGGGGCAGTATCGCCGAAGCACTAATCGGACTCGGGCGCTATCAAGAAGCACTTGGCGAATTGCGGCAACTACGGATCGAGTCGGAAAGAAATTGGATCACCACAGAGTATCTTCGCGGACTGTATTCCGAAGCCGACGCCCTCGTTAAGCTCGGCCGCAATAATGAAGCAATCGAGCCGCTGCAGCGTCTGATGGTGTTTTGGGGCAATGCAGATTGGGAAGTACCGTGGCTAACAGACGCCAAGCGACTCTATTCAAGTCTCACAGCCCAGTAAATCTGAGTTTCATTATTCCAGCGCGAATTTGACTTGCTCAAGTCAACTCCAATGCGGGCTGGAATCGTCCTGGCAAATGTCGGGGGGAAAAGAGCGTCCCTGACGGGATTCGAACCCGTGTCGCCGCCGTGAAAGGGCGGTGTCCTAGGCCGGGCTAGACGACAGGGACGGCACAAGCGACTCGCCGGCGCGAATCGTAGATTTTGAAAATCGTTCAGACACCGTCTCCGGTCAAGCCCGAAAACCGCACAATTTGTACTCCGTGGTTTGATAACTGCGACGAGATGGCTGAGAGGGCGGCTACTTTATGAGTACCAACGCACGCGTCAGGTGTAGACCAGCCGCCGATATCCGTGCGTAGTACACTCCGCTTGCCAACGCATGCCCGTCGTCCGCGGTTCCGTCAAACACACCACGATGTGCGCCCGCTGGGAGGACTTCATCGCAAAGAGTGCGCACGCGCCGCCCGAGAATATCATAGACGTGGATCGTCGCGTGAGTCTCGTTGGGCAGTGAGTAGAGCAGCGCGGTCGCAGAGTTGAACGGATTCGGATAATTCGAAATCGACAAGTGCGACACTGGTACTGCATCGCCATCATCAAATACTCCGGAGATGATCGAGAGTGGTAGTGTATCCACCCAAGCTCGGTAACCGACTTTATTGGCTGTAAGAATCGCCGATGCTGCGACCGGTAGTGTGACCGAGGCTGAGAGTGCGCCATCGGCGCCGCTCTGTCCGACTACCCAGACGCTATCCCCGATGGCTATCGTCACCGTCGCACCAGCGACTCCGGACGCCCCCGACATTGTTCGCAAGTTCCAACTGTTGGATCCCGCCGAAAACACTTCCGGCGAAACCACGCTCAGGCTGAGGGGTGCGCTTTTCCAGACAGGCATCTCAGGATCGCCATAGAGGTTGTTGCCATAAGCCAAATCGCGAAACGACGAATACGACAATTTAGAAAGTGTCTGATAGACCCCGATATGATTCGGTGTCGATGGATTGTTAACGTAGTCGTAGAATTTCTGCACCAGCTTGTACGAGGTTGATACCCATCCCCAGCGCGATTGGCCCACGAATGCAACTGCACCGCCGGGCATGAAGAGCAACTTCTCCGCCACCGATTCACCAACAACCGACGAGTACGGTGCCGAATTCAAATCGAATCCGCCTTGATCGCACGCTGCCGACAGATGAATACCCGACAGGGTAGATGGCGGCGCCAAATTTAGATAACCGTTGCCATCACCGCCCGGGCCATTCGTGAATACATAGCTGCGCGGCCATTCCATGATCCCGGCCGACCGCACCACGAACCCGTCGGCACGACCATGCACAAAGTAGTTCACCCAACCAACGCCACCTGCAAGCGCGCTCCCAAACGATGTCCCCTCAGGAAAAGATGGCGACGGGTCATTTCCCGTTGGTGCTTCGATCATGCTGGTGAGGTCGTTGGTGAAATTTGCGGGCATCGAACCAGCAACGACGCCATGCTGTCCGGCCCCCAAACTCCAATCGCGAAACTGGTCGGTCGACACTGACAACGACGTCGTCAGGAAGGCAGCTGATAATGGCCCTCGCTCGTAGGCGATGATCTTGTTCACGATCGACTGCGCTTCGGCAATCGTCGAGTAGGGCAGACGTCCAACATACAATTCCGGCTGCATCTGCGCCTGATCGCCAGAGAATTCCCCCCAGATGCCATCGCCATCAGCATCCCAATTTCCATTGAGTTCGGCGAAGTAAAGATCACACTGCTGCAGTTTGTAAACGTCGCCGTCATAGGCGGGGAACTCCGCGTATGCCTGCCGAACCGGCGCAGCAGTTTCGTCGCCCCCGATAACTACCCACTTTAGCCCGGTCGCATATGCCGCTTTCAGGTACTCGCGCACCGATTCGGCCGGATCAACTCCCGGATACTGCGCTGTGATGTCCTCGATGGTGGCTATTCCGGCGCTAAGGCCCCGACGTGCCTTCCACAGCACCAGCGGCTTCACCGCGGCGACAAATACTGCCCTGGTTACAATGACGTACTCGATATTACCCGGAAGTCCGGCGCTGAGTCTCCATGATGCCTCTCCGCCAAGTGAGGGAGAGAGTGTCGTCGGTGAACTTGCCTCGGTCGACCGTACAACTGCATAGAGTAAAGCGTCGGTAAGAGGATTTGCCTCCGCTCCATCCTCCGGCGGCGACTCGTTCACATCGTCATCGACGTTCAGTAGTGCGCGTCGGATGATGATCAGTCGGTTCGAAGATGGCTGGTACAGAAGCGGACTCCAACTGCCGGCCAGGAGGCCGCCTCCGGCGAGCGATCCGGAGTTCTCGACACGTACCGCCGGGCTTGGGAACCACTCACCCGAATTGTAAATCGAAGGTGCCGGCGACACAGGCGCCGGGACTGAGGACGTGTCACTCGATATGATATCGCGCTGAGTCGGTGCCAACGGCAAGTCGAGCTGCAGTGTATCCGAATCAACAATCGTGAGGTGGAATTCGGGCGAACTTGACGCCAACGGCCAACCGAGAGAGAACGGCAGCCATAGAATTGCTGGCTCGCCCGGCTTTGCACTTATCGCGCGGTCGAATTCCGGAATATGTGCGAACCCGTCTTGATAGCGAATCGCTGGCTGAGAAATTTCGAAGGGAGCGACTAGCTCAAACGTAGCGGCCGACGCCCGCCCAGCACTCACGGCCAGGCACACCAATAGCCAACTCAAACCCCTTAAACAAAATCCCCCGCGGACCATTTCCCCCACCGCCCAATCCCCAAGCACACACTTGGCGAACAGGAAGGGGATTGCAATCCAAGCGCCAAAACTCAACTAAGACTGCCCATGCGTTCAGCATCATATCGTCATGACTATCAAGCTATTAAGCAGCAACTGAAAATCAAATGGTTCGCGGCACAGCTCAATCATAGCCCAGCCACCACAACGTTATGGGTTCCACCCAATACTCATGCGCAAATCGGGCTGTGGATATCCATCCGTAGAGCGACTACAAGTCCAATCCTAAGCCGCTCATTGAGTTCGTCGTAGAAATTTTCAGAAAATCGTAGAAAAACCTTGCAGTGGTGGGTTTTGACACCTATATCAGACCACGTAGTGGGTATCAGTCCCTATTCATGCAGGTAGAATCAGCCAGGCGACGTTTCACGATTGATCGAATGGGTATCATCAGGATTCTCAAGTGACTGCCTTCGACGAGTTCATTCAGTCCAGTAAGGTCAGGATTGACCCCAAAAATAGACTGCCAGTTGGCTCCGCTCTCAAGCGTGACGAAGGCAGTCTGTCGGATTCGTTGATGCTGACTATTGGCTTCGATGGCTGCCTCCATTTCATGCCGGCCGAAGAGTGGAACGATCTCATGGCCAAGCTCAAGGAAAAGGGCGCCACAAATTCGCAGGCGCTCCGCTTCGAACGCACAATTAGCAACTACGCCTCAAAAGTCAAGCCAGACGCGCAATGGCGCATCGTCGTCTCGCCGGATCTGATGGAACTCGCTGGATTCTCGAATGAAAAGCGGGAAGCGAGTCTCACCTGGGTAGGCGGTCGTTTGGAAGTCTGGGAAAAGTCGAATCTGGAGTCATACATGAGCGGCCAGCCCTACAAGCTTCATCCTGTTGTCCAGAGTCTGAAGAAAGCCGCGGAGGAATTGACTCTTTGAGCGGAGAGGGCGGAGACGATCACGCGCAGGCGGGGCACGAGCCCGTCCAAGCTGAGCGGGTCGCAAGCTATCTCTTAACTGACTTATCAGGGATTTATCTCGACGGAACGATGGGCCCGGGGGGGCACGCAGCACGGATGCTGAAAGATCTGACCAAGGACGCTCGCTATATCGGCCTCGACCGCGACATCGACGCGATCAAGCGAGCCCGTGCCCGTCTATCCGCCGATCATCGCGTTACAATCGTCCACACCGATTACCGCAAGCTGGCGTCGGTTCTCAACGATCTCGGCATCGCTCAGATTAACGGTTTCCTTCTCGACCTTGGACTCTCGTCGGTTCAACTTGATGACCCATCCCGCGGCTTCGCCTACCGTTTCGATGGACCATTGGACCTGCGCTTCGACGCGTCCACCGGCATGTCCGCCTCTAAGTGGCTCAACAGAGCTACCGAAGCGGAAATCGCAACAGCACTCAAAGAGTACGGTGAGGAGCGGCACGCCAAACGCATGGCGCGGATGATCGTGGCGACCCGCCCGACCGGTATCAGTTCCACCTCCGACCTTAGTGCAATAATCCGCAAAGTTTCGGGACACAGCGGCCTTGAGTTCGGACGTTCCGCGGCGCGTGTGTTTCAGGCGCTGCGCATTGTCGTCAACGACGAACTCGCCGCCATACCGCAAGCTATGAATGATGCTGTAGACCGCCTCGTCGACGGCGGGCGTATGGTCATCATCTCCTACCATTCTCTCGAGGATCGTCTGGTAAAAACGTTCATGCACGAAGCGGCGCGTGAGTGCAATTGCCCGCCCGCGTATCCGCAATGCACTTGCGGCGCCAATCAGCGCGGTGTCATGGTGCAGCGTCGCGCGATCAATCCAACCGAAGACGAGATCAATTCGAATCCACGTGCGAAGTCAGCGAAAATGCGAGTGTTCGAGCGGCAAAGTCGCCTGGGGGGCAGGCGATGAGTCGCAGCATGTTGTCGTTGGCGCGCAGGGTGCGCCCGGCCTGGTGGGTCCTGATCCTTTGCGTTGCCACTGCGGGCGTGTGGCAACGCTTTGCTGTCATGCGGACAGCGCGTGAGGTGGAGTTGACTCAGGTCCGCATCACCGACTTGAAGCGTCAACGCGACCGGCTCTTGGCCGATTGCTCAATGCTCTCGTCGCGCGAACGCATCGAATCCATCGCCAAGAATAATCTCGGAATGATCCCGACAACGAGGGCGCAGAAGCGCGTCCTGTTGGTCGATCCAGCGCCGCCAACCTATGCGGCGGGAGAATAGTCATAATGTAATTGGTACCGGGGGGCACCAATAGTGGGGGCGAGGGGCCCGACGCCTGAGATGGCGCAGGGCCACCACGGACGGTATGTACGGAAACGAAGGAGCACGTCGAGCACGATTGGCGGTGACGTTCGCGCGTCGCCGTCGGGTCATTTTGGTGATTGCCTTCTGCGTTTGGGGGGCGGTGTGGGGG
>JBKKDE010000230.1:0-2896 GCA_046708665.1 Candidatus Zixiibacteriota bacterium
GACCTCGATCTCGGCGGCGCTCGGCATGGCGGTCGCCCGCGAACGCAAAGGCGAGAAGTTCGAAGTGGTCGCGGTCATCGGCGATGGCGGCATCACCGGCGGATTGGCATTCGAAGGATTGAACAACGCGGGAGTCTGCGGCACCGATCTTACAGTCATCCTGAACGACAACCGTATGTCGATCTCGCCGAATGTCGGCGCGATCTCGCGGTATCTCGCCGATATCATCACCGATCCATTCCTCAACAAGATTCGCGGCCAAATCTGGGACGCTCTCGGCAAAGCGCCGTTGCACGACAAACTGCAAACCATGGCGCGTCGCATCGACGATTCCCTCAAGTCGCTCGTCGTGCCGGGAATGTTCTTCGAGAATCTCGGATTCAAGTACGTCGGTCCGATCGACGGTCACAATCTCGCCGATGTCATCGCAGTATTGAAACGTGCCAAAGAATTGAAGCGTCCCGTTCTCGTGCATCTCATCACCAATAAAGGACAGGGCCACGAGCATGCAGTGAAGGATCCTGTCGGCTGGCATGGCGTAAAGCCCGCTCCGAAGAAAGTAACAATCACCGCACCCGAACCATGCCCGGCTCCCGCGCCAGTCGCGGTTGCCAAGCCGATCCCGATGTACACCGATGTCTTCGGCGAAACGCTTTTGCGCCTCGCCGCGCGTGACGCGCGCGTCATGGCGATCACCGCTGCAATGTCGACGGGCACAGGCCTGGTGAAATTCGGTGAGACATATCCCAAACGCTTCTTCGATGTCGGCATCGCCGAAGGGCACGCCGTGACATTCGCCGCCGGTCTCGCGACCGAGGGGTTTCGTCCGGTGTGTGCGATATACTCGACATTCCTGCAACGCGCTTACGATCACCTCGTGCACGATGTCGCGATGCAGCACTTGCCCGTGATCTTTTGCCTCGACCGCGCCGGGCTCGCCGGTGAGGATGGCGCCACGCACCACGGCTGTCTCGACTTGGCGTATCTGTCGGTGGTGCAAGACATGGTTGTCGCCGCTCCCAAAGACGGCAACGAGCTCCGCGATCTCATGTTCACCGCGCTCGCCTACGACAAAGGCCCATTCGCGATCCGTTTCCCGAAAGACTCGGCCTGGCGCTACGACGGCGAAGAGAAGTACACCGCGATCCCAATCGGTTCATGGGAGACTGTGCACAACGGTTCCGACATTTGCATTCTCGCAGTCGGCTCGATGGTGAAAACCGCGCACGAAGTCGCCGAACGTCTCGAAGCGGGGGGCGTCACATCCGAAATCGTAAACTGCCGATTCGTAAAGCCGCTCGATGAAAATATGTTGACACGCATGGCCAATTCGCACCGTATGATCATCACGCTCGAAGAGGCCAACCTGCGCGGCGGATTCGGGCAGTCGGTCACGCATTGGATGATGGAGTATGGCGCCAAAGTGCAGGTGCATTGCGTTGGCGTCGAAGATTGTTTTGTCCCGCACGGCGCGCGCAACATCCTGCTCGATTGGGCGGGGCTGTCGGCGCCGCGGATAGAGAAGCGAATAATGCAGTGGCTGGAATCGAGTGCGACGGATAGAAGTCGATTTCGGATTTCGGATTTCGGATTGCGGAATGAAAAGAGCGGTTCCTGAGTTCTTGAATCCGAAATCCGCAATCCAAAATATAGCAACACGGGGAGAGGGTAGAACTTTGCCACTAAAGATCATCGTCGACGACAAAGCCGGACCCTGCGGGGGTGTCAAACGCGTCATTCGTTTGACCGAAGAAAACCTGCAGGCGGGATTCAAGACCGCCTCGCTCGGCCATGTCATCCATAATGACATCGAAATCGCGCGTCTGAAAGAACTCGGCATGAGCGAGACCGATCACTCGGTCCTCGCCTGCGATGATGATCCGCTCGAGTCATCCGATAAGCGCCTTGTCATTCGCGCCCACGGCGAGCCCCCCGAGACATTCGAGAAAGCCAAAGAAGCGGGTATCGCAATTGTCGATGGCACATGTCCGGTGGTCACGCGTTCGCAACGTTACGCCCAAAAGTATTACGAGCAGGGATATCAGGTCGTGATCATCGGCAAGCCCAAGCACGCCGAAGTGATCGGCATCATGGGCTATTGCAACAACGAAGCGATTGTCGTCCACGATGATGGCGATATCCCGCAGCTCAACCCCGACAAGCCGACCTACGTGATCGCGCAAACCACAATCTCCGACGACATGTGGTACGGCATGGTCGCGGCAGTCCAGAAGCGCTGCCACGATGTCACCACACGCAACACGATCTGCGCATTCGTCGCTGACCGCGAGAATGAGCTGCGCGTCTTCGCCAAGTCGGTCGATGCCGTGATCTTTGTCGGCGGACGCAATTCCTCGAACACGATGGTCATGCACGAAGTCTGCAAAAGCGTCAACCCGCGTTCCTACTGGGTCGAAACCGCCAATGAGGTGGAAGCCGAGTGGATCGAGGGCATCGAATCAGTCGGTATCAGCGGCTCGGCCTCAACCCCGCAGTGGCTGCTCGAAGCAGTCGGCAACGCCCTCGCGAAGCGCTTCATGGACAGGCAAGCCGCGCTGGTTTCGTAGACTTATCAGCAATCAATCATTTTGAATAGTCCAACGGCACTCTCCCCCATAGGGGGAGAATGCTACAAAAAAGGCCGGGTGCTTCTCACACCCGGCCTTCAGCTCTACATGCCATAGCACTCAACTACTGACAAGCAACGCAATACTCGGTCGCGGGATTGGCATTGCGGAACGCAGCGTTGGTTACTTTCACGACGTCAACCACATTGGTGACTCCTGTGCAATCAAGGTCTGTCGATTCATACGGGCAGACTGCATTGGGGTCTGGGGTCGCATCGTTACGAAACGCAGCGGCAATCGTCGCTACGACATCCTGGATGTTACTGACG
>JBKKDE010000231.1:0-7350 GCA_046708665.1 Candidatus Zixiibacteriota bacterium
GCCTCGTCTTTATCGCTGCACCCGGCAACTACTTCAACTATAAGCGTCGTTATCTTGACCAACTCGAGAGTAGTGCACCTCCTTGTATTGTACATGCTTCCTCCCTCTATTTTGAATGATAACCGATCCAACTCAATGAGAGTTGATAACACATCCGACGAACAATTCAAGGATGATTACCCATGCCGGGATCTCGTGAATCTACCAAGTACGCCGACGATCACGAAGAAGTAAGCGTAAACAGGAACCCAACAGCAAGGCACCCTGCAGTATTGACCAGCAGGGTGCCCAGAGGAAACCGTCATTCGTACAGCCGGTGAACCGGCTCACCCATCGCATAGCGCAAGAAAGCGCCGATCATGCCACCCAGCCCGACGAGCGCCAAGCGATAGAACAGTCCGGTCTCCATTAGTTGGCGACTGGGGACACGATCCAGAAGTCACGTGGGTACAGGCGATAGAGTTTCGCATTCGCACCCTCGACCGACTTCAGATAGTTCTCATACGACTCGAATTGCTTCTCGGGGCCGATCACAAAAGGTATGGCACCAGCAACTTCATTTTCCGACGGGCCATACCCCGGGAGCACACCGCCGTATACGAATGGCATCCGCTCATGCAGTTCGCCGTACAGATCGCGTGAATCCCGAAGTCCAAGAATGCCCTGACGGAACGAGCGTACTGCATCCGGCGTGACCCCGTCGGCCAAGTCGTCCGCAATCGCTTCGCCGCGTACCTCGTAGCGCGAGCCGGATCGATACGATCCAAACGCCTGCGCAATCGCGTACTCGGCCAGCGATGTGTCGTAAGGTGCATTTTTCAACTCATTAACGACAAACTCCATCGTTTGGGCCAGATCTGGGCAACGCTCGGCGTAATACAGGATGCGTCCAGTCGATTCATTGGAACGCAATCCGTTGGAATACGCCAGCCCCGCGCCCCATGTCTTCATGAACATGCTATGCGCGCCACCGCCGCCGTAGAGGCGAGCTGCGAGGAAGTCGAGTAGACTGTTGTTATCGTGATCGGTGTAGCTCGCACAAGGAGCGGTATTGATGTGCACGCCCGAGCGTGTATTCTCGTTCACCAAGCCGACATATACGGGACGGTCATTCGAGCCCGTTCGATCGTGCAATCGCTGAACAACTCGTGGGTTCGTCGAATACGACTCCCGTTTCGACGGACTCACGGACAAACTTCGTGTCACATCCTCAAGTCGGATGGCCAGCGCTTTCTGGTTGGCGTCTGACCCAACGAGGAATGACCGGACATTGTCCGAGGCCAACACCAGTTGCATGATCTGTTTCATATCTCCCAGCGCCCGCGCGGGTGTGTATTCGAGATCGCTGACCATTTGGCGGCAGAGGTAGCCCCAATCCGAACCCAGTGTCCCATCCGGAAGGTCCGTCATGGTCGCTTTCAAGTCTTTGATTGCATCATAAGCGAGTGTTCTGGCCGGTTCCGGTAGTTTGGTGAGTGACTGCGCGACTCGCTGCGCGCGCGGAGTCAGCACTCCTTCGCCGGTTCCTTCCGGTGAGAGCACACCAGTCAACGACACCAAGTCTTCCCGAGAGGCAGAACTGCCGTAATCGGCAAGGTCCACCATGAACTCAGAGAATTGACGGTACGATGACTCGGAGCCTGCATCCTTTAAGCGCCACCGGAGACGGTGCAACGCGTGTGTCTGCGTCAGGAATGAGCTGGTATGCAAGAATAGCGGGTTGGACTGCCGCCAGTATGCGTTGACAGGATCGTCCACCCAGGACTCTTCGGAATTTCGGGTCGTGTTGCGTGCGCCGGCAAGAGCCAGATCCACAGCGTCCCGGATTCGTCCCAGATTCTCAACGCGCCAATCCGGGGAGAAGAGGATATCTGACATCCAAGAGACAACCCGCTCGGACTCATGGCGATCGCTGCCAGCGCCGCGAATGACCAACTCCGATCGCTCGGTGCGTGGATTGGAACTGTAATACACGCTGAGCTCGAGAATCTCCCGGCGTATTTGTTCGCGCATCTGATCGTAGGCGACCGGCTGACCATCGCGTACGACTCCCACATCATACAGCAAAGTTGGGAGTGCGGCTGTATAGAGTAGCATGTCTTCTGGGACTACGTTCATGTTGAATGCCAGGCCGACAGTTGCGCCTGTCATATTTTCGAATGTCGAGTTTACCATTGAACCACCGCCGGTCATCTTTGTGACCCCGAAGCGGAGCTGATCATCGAGCGTCATCGGCGGATTGTCGATGAATCCGGGCATCGGGATGGTTGCAGCGGCAGTCTCGATTATCGCAGTCTGAGCATCATAGTCCGCGCGGAATTTATCAATGGCTTCCTTGTCGGTCGAGACTCCGTACTGACTTTTGAGTTGGTTGATGTAGGCGGTCACACGCGCCACACGTTCGGACTCCGACCGTTCTAGGATCTCCGGGTCTGCGACGGCAGCGACGGCGTACGGGATCGGCTCCAACAATTTCGCGCCGAAGATCAGCGAGCGCCACGGATTCTGTGATCCCGTCAATGCCTTCTCCGCACTATCCATCTCTGCGTTCATGGCCAGCGACTTGCGGAAACCAGGTTCCCGCTGCAGCCGCTTCAAGTGCTCCAACCAGCGCGAGCCGGTGCCCCGGTACCCGAATTGCGGCGGCGAATTGAGGAAACGGCTCATCTCACGACGACGCTCGATGATGCGCGCTTTTGCCTGCTCGTTGAATGCCGCCAACTCCGCGGAACCATCGGCGAGCGCTGCGACATTGGCAATTTCCGCCATCATCTTGTCGCGCACTTTCGCGATCACGGAGTCCTCGAGCGCATCGCGACGAACATTGTCAAATCCCATATACAATGGCTGGCCGGGATCCAACGACGCCCATCCGAATGTGGAACTTGCGCCGATATCCATTTCGCGTTTCTGCGAATCGATAAACTTCTGATAGAGAACCGAAGTCTCATCGCCCGCCAGATTGGCCCAGAGTAATTCGATCATGTACATGTCGTTGTTCGAGAGATTGCGAGTTGGCTGCCAACCGAACACCAACACTCCGGGCTCACTCTTGTTTTGATTCGGGAATCCAACCGTCGAGATTGATCCGCCCGGAGACGGCTGCGCAGGAGGAACGCGATCCCGCGATGTGGCAGGGTCCGCGCCCACAGTCGGCGTCGGATCCAACCGCGCGAAGATCGCGCTTGTCGTGGCCAGATACTCATCGAGTCCAATATCGTCGGGTATGGCAACGATCATCGACATGTTGTTCAAGTGGTGAGTCTCGGCGATGAATTTGCGCATGTCGGCAGGAGTCATCGTGCGAATGGCATCGGGGTAGCCGCCGGCATCCAACGACATCGGATGACCCTTACCGTACTGCAAGTGGCCCAACTCGCGGAATAGCGGCGACCACGGACGCTCGTACGTCGAGACCATCTCGTTGTAGACCGTGCCCTTCTCTTCGAGTGTGTGGGTGGAGTCCGAGGAATTGAACTTTAGGCCCATGTGGCACACTTCGCGCCGAATCTCCTCGTCGGTGAATGTCGGGGAGAGCATGGCTTCGAGCTTTTTCTCCATCAACTCGAAGAAAACATCGGCTCCCGCGGCTGTGTGGTAGTGGTAACACGTCTCCATCTGCATCGTGAAGGCGCTTGAATTGCCGAGCGACATGTCTTCAAGCGAAGCGACATAGCGCCCTCGCGTGCCTTTGCCGAGCAACAAATGCTCACATGTGTGGGGCTCTCCCTGGTCGGAGGGCGGCGGCGAATTGACCCACATAAACGCTTGCGGCACTGTCTGAATGCGTAAGACGTCCATGACGAATCCGGTTTGGACATGGCGGAAGCGGGCCCCCATTGTGGCGCCCATGCCGTTGTCGTAGACATTCTCGACTCTAAAATCCGCGAGGCGTTGATTCGCCTCAAGGTTGTCGAAGGCCTGATCGGCGCGTGACGGCTCGACAATCAGTGTGGCCGCCGTGACGATTGCACCCAGAATAGCAATACAGTCTTGACGCATTGACGCTCCTTAGAGCAAGTGTTATGAGTGAATGTGTTCACCTGTTACCGTGCCCGTGTGACAAACGAGCGCCGTCCTGTCGCCTGAATCTTACGCAGATTCGGGGGTGAGGGTTTCAATGAGCCAACTGCTGAAGGTCGAATCAAGAAGAAAGGCCGGGGATACAGCCCCGGCCCCAATGGGAAAGCAGCGCGATGAATACGGTTTATTGCGAACACGGGTCGCAAAATGACGGAGCGTTGCCGCGAAAGGCGACATCGATGATGCGCACAACATCAATCACGTCGGTGCTGCCGGAACAGTTCACGTCGGTGCGTCCGCCCGGATTCGGGAAACAATCCGGGTCAAGCAACCCATTCGAGCCGCGAAATGCGACGGAAATTGTGCTGACGACATCAACCACGTCTGTGAACCCGTTGCAACCCGGATCCGCGATGCACGGACATTGGCAGCCGTTGGCGACTGTGATTACAACTTCAGATGTGTCTGCCAACGCGCCATCGGCAACAACGATTTGGACCGTGTACTGTCCAGACTGGCTGAAGTCGGGATTGAAATCAATAGTGGCCGTTCCGTCGCCGTGGTCTGAAAGTACCGCATTCGCCAAGGGCGACATGCTGAAGCTCAATCCCGTAAGATTCGAGTCGATGGCCGACACTCCAAACGATGCCTGTTCCGCTTCGATAGCATCGACGGAATCTGGCGCTGTCAATTCCGGAGGAAACACGACAGATAAAACCCGCAGCGAGCGTGAAGCATTCAATCGTCCCCACCCGTGATAGATGTCGAAGCCCGCAATATCCTCGGTCGGTCGCCCGACCAGATCGTCCGATGTATTCTTCAGAATGTGCAGTACAGAGTCGCCCTCCCAATCCGGACGCAACGCCTTCATGAGTGACGCGACCCCGGACACATGCGGGGCAGCCATGGATGTGCCGCAGAGATTGCTGTAGCCGCCCAATGCGATGAGGTAGGTGCTCCAGACATTGTTGCCCGGCGCGCATACATCAATCCACGCGCCGTAGTTGGAGCCGGATACAGGTGAATAGCAAAACGGATCAGCACGGTTGTCGTCTGAGTCCGTTGCGCCAACTGAAATCACACCATCATGTGCCGCGGGCCAATGCGTCGTTCCGACGTCATCATTGCCCATCGCTGCTACCACGATGACACCCAGCGATAGAGCATACTCGACCGCCAACGATTCCGATGCAACCTCGGCGCCTAGGTGACCGAGCGACAAGCTGATAACATCGGCGCCCTCATTGGCAGCATAGATGATTCCTGCGGAGACGTCAGACGTCGCGCCTGATCCATCGGGTCCGAGTACGCGAACAGGCATAATCTTGCACTGCCAATTGACGCCCGCGATGCCGATACCGTTGTTACCTGATGCCGCGGCAATCCCGGCGCAATGCGTTCCATGTCCGTTGTCGTCATGGGTCGCATTGTTATCAGCATTAAAATTCCATCCGAATCCGTCGTCCACAAGACCATTGTTGTCATTGTCTATGTCATCGAACTCCTCGAGGGGATTCTGCCATATGCGGCCTTGAAACTCCGGATGACCCATATCGAGGCCGGTGTCAATAATGGCCAGTACTGTCGACGAGTCGCCCGTCGTATAGCTCCACCCCTCATCCATGTCGATGTCTGAATCCGCAGTCCCGACATCGTATGGTGGCTGCGTGCCCGTGTTGACTAATGCGTACTGAGTTGTCGCGAAATAGGTGTCATTGGGACTGATCGAGCCGTTGACTGCCCGCACGATGACGTCAAATTCGGCACGTTCGACATCTGCTGAATTGCGCAAACTCGCAATGAACGCATCCGGATCCGCCGGGGGTGGGACGTGAACGACGGCATAATCGTACAGTCGCAACCGCTCCGCGTGTGTGTGCCCCTTCACGGGCGTAACATCCGGTGTGAGGAGGGCGTCGACTCGTTCCACTCGCAGTGAACGTGTCACGCGATCGAAATCTGCCCGCCCGCTCGTCGCTTTCGTGATTGCGGTCGGTGCCGGCATGGGTCGCAACCGCACGATGATCTTGGAACGGTCGTACTCCTCGGCATGAACCGACGTCGTCATGACAGCCAGTGCCGCTACAGCAGATGTTAGAAACTTCCCGATCACATTATCCTCTTTCGATCGTAGCTTCAAATGCTGCAGGGATCGCACAATGCCGGCCCGGCTCGGAAAATGAAATCGACACCACGAACAACATCCAAGATGTTGATCGTGCCATCACATGTATAATCGGCACGTGTCGCATGATCACAACCGGGGTCGGTCGCTGCCGGTGGGCCATTGCGGAATGCGATGTTGATCAGTCCAACGATATCGGTAACATCATGATTGCCATCATTGGATATGTCCCCGTGGGAGAGGCATAGACATTCTGCCTCCGTGGTAATGCTGCCGGCATCAAAGTAATCGGGGTATCCGTCATCGAAGAAGCTGACCAACCGCAAGCGCGTTGAGCTGCCGAGCCACGCGGAATCCAGTATGTTGACTTGTCCACCCGGGCCACTGTTGGCATGCACCCAGAGGTAGGCTACAACGCCGGTACCAGCCTCCAGAAATGGAGAACCGCCTCCGTTGTCGGCGCGCATCAAATACCCGGCCTGCCCTGCTCCGCGGTTATCAAATACCAATTGAATGAGTTCAAATGATGCGGTTCTGGGGCCACGGGTCAGTGAGTCAATTACGATTGGCGCAGGGCCGCTCAACTTGAAGGGCAGAAAGATATCGCGTACGGCGTGACTGTTAGAGATCAGTATCGGTATTGGGGCATTCTGGCCGCCGGTGATCGTAATGTCGTCATACCACACCGAATCTGTCGGTGTGAAAAGTGTTCCCAAGGCCGCGCCCAGGTTCGGACGTGGGCCGATATGACGAGTCAATTGTGGCTGTTGTTGTGGCGAGCCGGTATTGATCAAGAGATTGCGAATAGTGTCGGCATCAGGAACGATTCCAAGCATTTGCTGAAAGACGCCAGACGTGCTCAGGACAGCCCCAGTCACGATAGGCGAAGCCGACGATGTGCCGGAGAATCCGGCAGTGTAGAAGAAGTCTTCCCCGCCCGTACTGTAGAGGTCGCCGTACCCGGTCGTGTAGACAAGTATACCGTACCCCTGCAGGTCGACCCGCTGTCCCCAATTAGAAAAACCGAGCTTGGAACGGTCGGTGTCGATTGCATTCGGAGGATTGCCCGCGCCGCAAACAATCGCGTGAGAATTGCGAAAATTGACGTGGAACAGACTGTCGTACATCGGATCATCAAAATTCTCGGAGCCATTCCCCGCGGCTTCGCAAATATTGACCCCGTTGGCCCATGCGTACAACAT